>JACDGI010000591.1 GCA_013821665.1 Anaerolineae bacterium | reverse complement strand
ATTGAAGTCTGCGCCTTGAACCGCCTCTAATACTTGCAGGTCATACGGTCTGCCGAACTCTTCATATTGTTCTTCGGTCAGCACACCCTCCCGCGCAATCTTGACAATGGCGAAGAACAAACCGCTCGCACCTTCATTGATAGCCGCCGCCCCGTATTGACCGAGTGTCGTCGCGATATTTTTGAGTGCCGCATGAACCCCTTCTGGATTTTCCTTGAAGTAACGCCGCAAACCGTCATGCTGCGCCTGCACATCCAAGTCGATCCGATGCTGCTCCGACCTTGCTACCAAAAATCCTAGCACCGACAGCGGCGAGAAAACGCTTTGCAGGACGTGTGCGTTGCCAACACCCGCTTTGACCTTTTTGACCAGATCCAGATGTTCGGCAAACACACCACCTGTCGGGTTAATCAGTTGGATTTTTTCGAGATCAGCCGGACTATTCAGCGGCCCTTCCAGCAAGCGTGGCAGCACTGAGTCATAATCGCTAAAGTCGTACTTATTGCCCCACGCCTCGGCGTAATAAGTCGCACGGGGATTAATCTTGAGCCAATCCCAATCGAAATCATGGAAGTGTTTGAGGCTCACAGCCGCCAAATCATCCATGTTGTTTTCTTCATCTAAAAAGTGTCGCCACGCCGAAACCGGAACACGGTCAAGCGCCTCACCCTTGAGTGCCGCATCCACCCGTTCGCGTTTTGAAAGCTGAGCCATAAACGTAAGCCTCCAATGGTTATCTTCTGTAGGAATGAGGCGTGCCTCATCCGTTAATGGGATTGATCTTGTCCGCACACAACACCAGACGTTGCGTAAGGGCAGCATCCATACCGCCTGATTATGATGTTTATAGCACATTGATGGGGAAAAACGAAAACCATTTTGTAGGGGTGCAAAGCTTGCACCCCTACATGAAATCAATCTAATGTTTCCCGAATTACGGTGTCGCTTCAGCCGTGGCCTCTGTTGTAGCCTCGGCTTGAGCGGCTGCCAATGGCACAAAATCGCCACCCTTGACGATCAAATCTTCAAAAGTGGGGCTTTGGGCACGGCGCGTCACCGGATCAAACGTGATCAACTTGTAAACGACACTCGGCACATCCTTCAATTGAGGCAGCGCATCATGGATGCCTTGGCGGGTTGGGCCGCCGAGTTCAATCGCAGCCTTGACCAGATAGATCGAATCATAGGCGATTGACGCGAACAAATCAGGATCTTCGTTGTACTTGGCCTTGTAGCTGGCGACAAACTTTTGCACTTCAGGACGTGGATCAGACGGCAGGAATTCACCGAGGATATAGGTGCCTTCCACGGCTGCGCCACCCAACTTCGGGAAGTCTGGTGATTGGATCGAAGCGCCGCTGACGAACGGAACGGTCAAACCTGCATCACGCACCTGCTGCGCGATTAAAGCCGCATCCGGTACGTAGGACACAAGGATAATGCCATCTGGCTGCGCATCTTTAACCGCCGTAATCGCCGACTTGAAGTCTTTTTCATCGGGCAAATAGGCTTGTGTGGCGACAACCGTTCCGCCGATTTCCGCGATCCGCTTGTTAAGGATGTCAATTGTGGCCTTGCCATAATCATTTTGGATTTGGAAGATGGCGATCTTCTTCAGGCCCAGTGTGGTCACAGCGAAATCGGCCAATGCGGGCGTGGCTTGATCCTGTGTGACCGAGGTGCTCCATGTGTAGTCGCTGGCCTTGGTGAAGTCGGGGTGCGAATTGGTGAAGCCGAACTGCACCAAACCACCGCGTGTATAAATCTGGGAGGCAGCCATCGAAGCCGTGCTGCTGAAGTCACCGAGTTCAACGACGATTTTGTCATCATCCACGAACTTCTGCGCCACAATCACCGACTGCTTGGGATCACTTTGTGAGTCTTCGAAGTCGTAAGTTAGTGGACGACCAATCACGCCACCGGAGCCGTTGATTTCTTCCAAAGCGAGGTCGAAGCCTTTCTTCCACTGTTCACCGTATTGGGCCAGATCACCGGTCAGCGGCCCGCTCACACCGATGACAATGGGATCACCGCTGGGGGTTGCGGCTTCAGTCGCATCCTGTGCTGCTACACCAAAAACCGTGAGCAGAGCGATAACAAGAACACTGAGGGTTGCGAACTTTTTCAGGTTCGCGGATTGCCGGATATTCATCTGTAGATTTCCTCTTTGTACTTAATTCTTCTCGGTCTAGGATTGCGGGTTCGCAATCGGGTAAATCTTCTCGTAGACAGGCTGTTATGGCGGGTGATCCGTCCTGTCTATGAACGGGACCCGCTAAGGACACCTACAATAACAGTCCAACCGGCTGATCTCCACTTGGCCGTCCTTAAAATCTTCTGCTGACACGTCAGACCATTTCATCCTATTTCGCCTCCTCTCCTGTTATCCACAATAAGCGATGGCTTCATTGGGTCATAATGGCAATGGTGTTTGTATAACCATTCTAGGCCACCTCACCTGACCAACTATTATCCAAACGATTACTGCATGATATTTGCTACGAGTCGTACTTTTCCGTTGGCAGCCACAATAAAAAAGCCCCGTCACTATGACCGGGGCTTTTGGGTTGACTTTACTCGCGTTACAGAACCGTCAACAACCTATCGCAGCCGAATGCCATAGTGTGTAATCACTTGGGAACAACACATACAACACATTTGCGGCTTCAATAAGTTGGCGAACATGGTCTGTAGCTCTGCTTTGGAAAATACGATTTACAGGACGACGCTAAGAATGTCACAGAATAGGGAGGCTGTCAAGCCATTTGGGATATAGCCACCTCGCTCGTTTGGATAATCGGATTATATTCTTGTAGTTGGCTCAACCAGCGATTCTTACAGTTTGACTGCCTAAAACAGGCTGATAATAAGATAATGTGAAGGCATACAAACCCAAAATCAAGGAACAAGCATGAGTAATCATCAAATCAGTGCCGAAAAATGGTTCGAGCGCGGCATGAATCGGGCAGCAGATGATTACGACGGCGCGATAGCCGATTTTAGCCAAGCGCTTCGCCTTAATCCTCAATACATCGAAGCGTATTACAATCGTGGTAATGCTCGTGATGACAAAGGTGACTACGACGGCGCAATAGCCGATTACAATCAGGCTATTCAGCTTAATCCAAAGTTTGCTGAGGCATATAACAATCGTGGACTTGCTCGTGCCAAAAAAGGCGATTATGACAGCGCATTAGCCGATTTTAACCAAGCGATACGTCTTAATCCTCAATATATCGATGCGTATGGCAATCGTGGTAATATCCAAAAAATTAAAGGGAATTACGACAGCGCGATAGCCGATTTTAATCAAGTGCTACGACTCAATCCCCAAGATGCTTCGGCCTACAACAATCGTGGGAATGCCTACGCCAACAAAAAAGATTATGCTGGCGCAATTTCCGATTATAGCCAAGCTATTCGTCTCAATCCTCAATACGGTGAGGCGTACTACAATCGCGGAAGTACCCGTGCCACATTAGGCGATTACGACAACGCAATTGCCGATTTTGGTCAGGCCATTCGTCTCAACCCCCGATTTGCTTCGGCGTACTACAATCGAGGCAATATTCAGAATATCAAAGGGGACTACGACAGCGCGATAGCCGATTACAGTCAAGCCATTCGCCTTAATCCCAAACAGTTTCAGGTGTATTATAATCGCGGCCTCGCCTGTGTGAAAAACGGGGACAATGATGGTGCGATAGCCGATTTCGACCAATCGATTCGCCTGAACCCCCAATATATTGAAGCCTACAACAATCGTGGTTTTGCCCGTTACACCAGAGGTGATTTTGATGGCGCAATAGCCGATTATGAGGCAGCCTTGCGTTTGAATCCAAACCTTATACAGGTCACAAACAACTTAGAACTCGCTCGAAAAGCCAAGCAGAAGAAATAGTTGCTATTCTACCCACTTGACCGCATAGCCTTTCGCATCAGGCTCGACGAATCGCACCAGTGGTTCGGCCTCGGTTTCCATCTCAGTACGCAGTGCTTTGGTCAGCGGCACCAATGGCTCAATGCTCAGCGTCGCCACACCTTTTACCTTCTCGACCTTCCACACGCCACCCACAAACCCATCGACTAAAATGGTCGCCGCCACCCGCAGCGCCGGTAGATAAACCTTCTTGCGATGCTCATCTGCCACAATACGCGTCCGAACTTTGTGCGATAACAAGATGTTGTCGAACTCTGGCAAAAAGCGCACCGGAGCAGGCACATCACCCTCCGGCACAGACTCGCCAGCCACATCGAACAACTCTTTTTTCTTCTCATCGCGATAAACCGTCAACTGCGGACGTAAACTTTCAATTGCTTCTTTAAGAGTCGGCAGCGATAAGTACGACCACGTTTGAATATCGGCAATCGTAGCTGGCCCGAAAGCCGCCAGATAACGCAGTACCAGTTCCTGTAAATGTTCATGTTCAGGGATCGGCTTGCCCAGCCACACATTAGCGAGGGTAAAGGCCGGAGTACCCGGATAACTCCATCCGCTGCTGATGGGTACCTGCACCATCGGGATATGTGTCCGTACGGTGTAACGCATCGCACCCACATCCGAGTCCGGCATTTCGGCGCTCAACATGGCGCTGATTTCCGCGAAGGTACGTGGCTTTTCGGCGATAAACTCATGCGCGACTTTGAGAACGCGCTCTTTATCAATCGGTGTACGCTTCTTGGTAATCGACTCAGCAGCGCCTTCCAGCACCGGATTAAATGTCGTGCGAAAGTGAAGATAATCAGCCGCGCTGACAAGGTGTAACGTCGCTCGCATCAACGTCACCTTGATGAGCTCGTGCTTCTCGATGGCATCCGCGAGGTCGCTCCGTTGGAAGCCCTTGAGTCGCGTCCATAATCCGACAAACGGTGCGCTGGAAAGCTGCGCTTGCATCCCGACCAGCTTCTCAACGGCTGCTGTAGCCGAAAGCGTAGCGCGTTCGAGGAGTAGTTGGCGCGAAAGCATCGCTCGATTAATCTCACGCAGTGACAGAACGCGCTCTGCCATATGATTTGCCTTTTTGTGAATTTATGTTCTACCTCATGATCTTAGCACAGCTTATCCCAACAAAAAAGCCACCTGTTCGTAGGTGGCTTTTGTTTTCATGTTGATGCCAAAGCTTATTCAATCGGCTCTTTGTAGATGATGTAACGTCCGATGTCATCACCC
>JACDGI010000590.1 GCA_013821665.1 Anaerolineae bacterium | reverse complement strand
TACCAACCCCACATGGTCAGATGCTGAACTGGGGCCTTGGGCGGATTCAAAATTACGCTTGAGTCCCAATGTGGTTGGGTTGTTTGAGCCTTCCGTCGTCGGCAGTGTGGATTGGGTATCGGTTCTGCCGCAGGTGCGTTGTCCGGCGCTGCTCATCACGGCGGAGGTTGATCGTGGGGCGATTGTCTCAGATGAAAAGGCTGCCGTCCTGAAAAAGATTATTCCCCAGCTTCAGGTGGCGCACATCGCGAATGCGGGTCACTGTATCCATCGTGACCAGTTGGAGGTTTATATGGGGAAGGTGAGGGCATTTCTGGCGGGACTATAGTTGGCAATCAAAAAGGGCGCATCGTGTAATGCGCCGATATTTAGAGAGTTCTGCTAAATATGACACAACAATCTTCTCAGCGTTTTCCTCCGATACCAGCCGTCATGTCCGATCCATTTGAATGGATATTTATACCGAGTGGCTCAGTGGGATTAGTATTTCCACCTTATTATCCTATGCTCTCCAGAGATCCCATAATTGTGGAGGTCGAGCCGTTTTATATAGCCAAATATTTGGTAACTAACGAACAGTATGCCATTTACGTCCGTGAAACAGGGCGGAAACCCGAACATACAAATCTATGGGATAAAAGCCAATTTAATCAGCCGCTACAACCCGTTATTGACCTTCGCTGGCAAGAGGCCATGTTGTTCTGCCAGTGGTTGTCTCACAAAGCAGGTTATCTCATTACACTACCAACACATGCCCAATGGCAACGTGCGGCACAAGGTGATGACAATCGGCACTATCCTTGGGGAAACGAATGGGATGTTAACCGCTGCAATACGGGAGAAAGTCGCATAGGCCACACAACACCTGTCACCACTTATCCGCAAGGGGCTAGTCCATACGGAGTAATGGATATGGTTGGAAACGCCTGTGAATGGTGTCTGACCAATGCAAAGACAGGATCAAATTCCGTGGATTGGGACGTAACTGAGACAGATAAGATACCCGAAAAACTTATGAACGAGACATTTATCTTTCGCGGTGGTAGCTTTAATACTTCAACGAGGAGTGTTGATGTAATCCAGTACGGGGCAACGCCCATTTTCTGGCCCTATTTAACAGGAATTCGTTTAGTAACAGAAACCGGTTCGATTGACTCCTCGGTTAAGTAATAACAAGATCAATGGAAAGGGCGCAACATGTTGCGCCCCTACGAAAAAGACAGGTGGTTATTTAGCGAAATCGACCGCGCGGGTTTCGCGGATGACCTGCACCTTGATCTGACCGGGATACTGCATACTCTCTTCGATCTTGCGGGCAATATCACGTGCCAGTTGCAGTGACGAATAATCGTCGATCACGTCCGGTCGCACGATGATGCGGACTTCACGTCCGGCTTGTAGGGCATAGCTTTGTTCCACACCTTCGAAGCTGTTGGCGATGTCTTCCAGCGTCTTGACGCGCTTGATGTAGGTTTCCATGCTTTCACGCCGCGCACCGGGACGCGCACCGGAGATGGCATCTGCCGCCTCGACGATGTACGACTCGACAAATTCTTGCTCGACTTCATGATGATGGCTGGCAATCGCGTTCACTATGCGAGCGTTCACACCATAACGTTTAGCAAAATCCGCACCGATCAGCGCGTGTGTACCTTCGATCTCATGATCGAGCGCTTTACCGATGTCATGTAGCAAACCGCCAGCCTTAGCAATCTGCACATCTGCGCCCAGCTCCGCCGCGATCATACCGGCGATGTGCGAGGTTTCAAGCGAGTGGGCGTGTTGGTTCTGGCCGTAACTGGTACGGAACTTCAAGCGTCCCAGCAGTTTGATAATTTCGGGATGCAAACCGGGGATACCGGCTTCATAAGCGGCGCGTTCGCCTTCTTCACGGATGCTGTTTTCGACTTCGACCTTCGAGTCTTCGACCAACTGCTCGATGCGGGCCGGATGGATACGGCCATCGACTACCAGTTTGGCGAGCGCTCGTTTGGCGACTTCACGCCGCACCGGATCAAAGCTGCTGATCGTCACCGATTCGGGGGTGTCATCCACAACGACATCAACACCGGTCGCGATCTCAAAGGCGCGGATATTACGACCAGCGCGTCCGATGATACGCCCCTTCATTTCGTCACTCGGTAGAGGTACGACGCTCACCGAAATTTCGCTAACGTGTTCGGATGCGAGGCGTTGTACCGCCAGCGCAATCACATCACGGGCGCGGTTGTCGGCCTCTTCACGGGCTTCGGCTTCCACCTGCCGGATCATACGGGCCATATCACTACGCGAATCCCGTTCGACGGCTGCCAGTAATTCTTTCTTGGCTTCGTCGGTGGTCATCTGTGCGATGCGTTGGAGTTCGGCGGTACGTTGTTCTTCCAGCTTTTGCAAATCGCCCTGCTGTTTATCCATCCGACTCTGACGTTTATTCAGGTTCTGTTCACGCTGCTCCATGCGTTCGCGCAGGTTATCAACTTCTTCACGACGCTTGGTCATGCGCTCGTCTTCTTTATCCAATTCACGGCGGCGGCGCAGCGAGGCTTGTTCACTCTCTTCAGTCGTTGCACGCGCCTTGGCTTCAGCGTTCTTCAATAAAGTTTCGCTTTGAATCTTGGCCTGATCGGTGATCCTTTGGGCTTCGGCGTCAGCCAGTTCTTTACGGTTCTTGCCCTGCGAATTCTGGTACGATTGCAGCGCATAATAGCCGATGCCGAGACCCACCACCAACCCCACGATCAAAGCAATAACTATTCCAACGATTGTACTTCCTTCCATAACGGTTTATTCCTCATCGTTATTATTGTCCCGGTTAAAATAGTCGGGGTCGTCAGTTTCAAGCGCTTCGATTAATCGCCTGACGACATCCTGAGTGGTGCTGTAGGAAAATCCCCGACGCTGTAAAAAGGCATTTATTTTGGTCTTGAATTCTTTCACCGTGCGATTACGAAGTTTCCGCAGTTGCGACTCGGCAGCTTTATAGGCCAAATCCGGCTCACTTTGTTCGCCCAATGCTTCATCAATTACCGCATCCGCCAACCCTTTCTGGCGGAGTTCTTGCCGCAGCGCCCGATGGCTGAGCGGCTTGAATTGGCTGCGGTTATCCACCCAATAACGCGCAAAGGCCGCGTCATCGAGGTAGCCCATCGCTGCCATTTTTTCGACTGCCGCGTCGATCACGGCTTCCGGTGTTTCTTTTTCCTTCAGGTTGCGACGGATTTCTTGAGTACTACGTGGACGGTAGCTGAGGAAATGGGCAGCCGTATTGACCGCCTGCACCACGGCATCCGTGTCACGCAGGGCGACGATTTCCGCTTCCTCCAGCACTTGCCCTTTCCGCAAACGGGCGGCATCCAGCAAGTTGAGGCCGAAAGCAAATTCGCCATCAATGAAAACGTTTACCCGTTCTTTATCGCGCTTTTGTATTTCCAGCGCGGTAATAACACCTTTTGCCAACCGAAAGCCCTTTAAAAGCAAACAGCCGTCGCTGTACGAATGCAGCCACGGCTGTGCGGTTAGGCAGTTGAGAACGTTAAGTGTCGCGCCTGAAAGCGGTGCGCCCGTATTTTAAAGGTTAAATCGGCCTCATCGTGCGAGGTTCTATAACCGATTCACCGGTTTAGGGTGGGTTCATGTCCCGTACAGACCATTTACGAATACAAAGCTTCATCGTTAATGTTTGACGGCTACAAGAGCCGGAATACCTGTTTCAGCGCCATTTCACATCCGCCCAAAACGGGGGCGGGTTGGGTTGCATGTTGATCGTTCGTCAATGTCAGCCGTGGGTTTGGTAAATTGGTTACAACACCACTTACCTTATATTATGCACATTTTAAGGCTTTTGCACAACTAACAAAAATCGGCGCTTCTACCGCATCAGAATGATCACGTATAACGACCACATTCTAAGGTCGTCTACCCCTCCTCTAGGACAAGGGAATAAGTACTATGGCTTGCCCTGTATCAGATGGAATTGTACGGTGATTTCCGTAGCGGAGTTCGAGGCCAATTGCGAGCTGCGTGGTCACTTTGGGTGGGTCAAGCGTCATCCAATTGATCAACGTGTCGTTCGGACACCAATTGTAACTTTCCCAAAACGGCGTTCGTTTCTGACCCAGCACCTGTTTATCAGCACTTTGATAGGATATGACCAGCGCATAATCGGTGCCGCTTTTGGCAGGTAGCATCCAACGCAGCGTGAGTTGGCTGCCGTCAAGATGATAACCGCTTAAAGCCAGCCCATTGGTGAAGTGAACGGGCGATAAGTCGGTTAAGGGTGTGCCTGACCAATGGAGATCTTGCGACGCATAGAGTTGTGCGGGTTGTTCACCGCTTATCAGGATGACAGTGGTTGGCGTTCCCATTTGATAAATGGTCTTCAAACGGCTGAGGTCGTCGCCCGATTGTGTGGGCAAAAACAGAGCGGCAAAAGAACCTTGTGGAAACACGGCGGCGTTGTTCAATAAGGTTAAATCACGAATGCAGCGCCCGTTATCGTGGAGTAAAGATTGCCAGATGACAGCGCCTGTATCGGGCAAATCGCGCCCATCGCCATTGACGATGACAATATCTTGATAGGATTGCAACGCGTCGCGAACATCAAGTAAATAATGGAGCGGCGTACCAAAGCTGAAGCCTGATGTGGTCACATGGGTATCGACATAACGCAGCAGCCCGACCACTGCCATAAATTGGCTGATGAAAATCGCAGCAGCGAGGCCGCCTGTCAACCCAAAAACGGCTTTCATCACCGTCGCTTGAGGTCGCCACCTGCCGACAGCAGCCACACCGATGCCAATCAGCAAACAGAAGGCGGGAATCGAGGGAATGTAATAATGAGTCCACGATTCAAACCAGATAGACGTGGTTTTCCCCAATACTTCGATCAGGGTGACAGCAAGCATGGTGATAAATGCCCACAGCGTCAGCATGACAGCCAAATGACGCGGTGCTTTCCACCACAGGGCGATAAAGCCGAGCAGCATGAATATAACCGAAACGCTCCAGAGCAAAGCGGGCTGCGATACTTGTGCCAGAAAATCAACGGCCTGATAGCGGGCGAAGGTGCCTTCGAGCTGAAGTCCGGTGATTAGGCTGGCTGTTTGTTGGGCGGGTTCTGCGATCAAATCCGGATACCAGCGGCTCGGAAAAGAGGCTGTGAATTGTCCACGCGATTGGAT
>JACDGI010000589.1 GCA_013821665.1 Anaerolineae bacterium | reverse complement strand
GGTTAAGGGCGTATCACAGCGCGGACAGGCAGCGACGTAGCCGCAGTCACGGCAGAACACATAGGTGGATTCGCCGCGCCGGTTGATGAAAAGGATAGCTTGTTCTTTGCGCTTGAGCGTTTCGGTGAGGGCGTTTTGCAGCGCATAACTGAAGATGCTGGTGTTGCCATCCTGAAGTTCAGTACGCATATCCACGATCTCGACCGGCGGTAGATCAATCGTCATGGCATCGGCAGCACGGGCGGGATGATACAGCGAATTGACACCGGTGCGCTCGGCCTGCTCCTGAATACGGACACGATGCCCCATGATGCGCGTGGGCAAAACGAGCGCGCGGAGTTCGCGACGACCGGCACGATAAACCGTTTCGAGGTCAGGCGTGGCGCTGCCGAGGATCAACACACCGTTGTTCTGGCGCATCATCTGTTCGGCCACATCACGGGCGTGGTAATAGGGCGGCGGAATCGGTTCGCTTTGTTTGTAGCTGTTGTCGTGTTCTTCGTCGAGGATGACCAAGCCCACATCCGGCAGCGGTGTAAACAAAGCAGAACGAGCGCCGACCACAATTTGGATCAAGCCTTCGCGGGCACGTCGCCATGTATCGTAGCGTTCGCCTTCGCTCAGTTTGCTGTGGATGATAGCGGTTTGGCCGGGGAAACGGGCAGCCACACGCCGGATGGTTTGGGCGGTCAGCGCGATTTCAGGCACGAGGTAAATGGCACCGCGTCCCTGCTGGATCGTCAACTTAATCGCCCGTAGATAAATTTCGGTTTTACCGCTGCCGGTGACACCATGCAAAAGGAACAATCCCGGCGGACGATCATCAGCGGCCTTGCCCCAACCCCAACCTTTGATGTGCTGTTCGATGACCTTCCATGCCTCGGATTGTTCAGGTGTTAAAGGCGGTGGCATGTTCGGCACAAAATCTTTATCCGCCAGCGAGTCACGCCACGTTTGTTTTTCACCCAGCAAAATCAACTCGTCTTCTTCCAGCTTTTTGAGGTCAGGCAATTTCGCGCCGGTTTGGGCATAAATCCACTGGACATCAATCGGCTCAGATTGGCGTGCCAGCACCCGCAAAATATGCAGCTCGTTTTCAGCTTTACGGAGTTTGAGGATCTCTGGTAAAACGCCATCACGCGGGATCGTCAGGGCAACCGTCGCTGGTGTTTTCTTATCCGGTTTATCAATCTTAATCAGGCCGGATGCCTCGAACTTTTTGATGGTGGCTTCGGTGGTATCAGCCGCTTCAGCCACCTGATACATGAACGGTTCATCAATTGGCATGGCCGCCAGCGCTTCCAGAATATCCGCCTGTTTAGAGTCCTTTCCCAAATGACGCACGACATTGGGCAGTTCATTGGGATGAATCGCCAGCAGCGCGGTTTGGATTGTGCGCGGTTTAACACGCGGCGGTGTGAGGATGCGCTCGACATCCAAGATGCCTTCTTTAGCGAGAGCATCCGCTGCCGGTCGCCAATTTGTCCCTTGCAGCGATTTGTTGACTTCGAGGCGCTTGCCGGTCATCGAACCGCGACGACGCAGCAAATCCAGCAATTTCTGTTCGACCGAATCTTTGCTGGTGGCTTGATCGTCAATCAGTGTGACGCGGATGTCACGGCCTCCAGTCAAGCCGGGGGTGAGCATCAACCATAAGCACGAACCAATGGGCGCGAGGTAACGGTCAGCCATCCAACGGGCGAGGGCAATCTGCGACGGATTGACAACAGGTATGGGATCGAGAATAGCCTGAATGGGCTTGGTTTGGGTGATTTCGGTTGTTTCGCGTAGGGCAAGGATAATCCCATGTTGGACGGCTGTGCCAAAAGGAATCTGCACCATTTGACCCGCTTGTATGCGGGCGGCGAGTTCCGGTGGAACAGCGTAATCAAAGCTCTGGTTGATGGCGGCGTTGACCGCGATTTCAGCGTACATAAATGACCTGTAAAACCATCTAGAGGAGTCATACTATAGCACAGTTGAACCATCAAATGATATGCTCATTTGTTCTATTTGGTGTCCGTTTTTTCGCAAGGTAGGACAGCATTAAGTGGTGGAGGGTGAAATTAACCCTCATCCCCAACCCTTCTCCCTGAGGGCGAAGGGAGTAAATGCAAATTCAAAATCGCACATTATTGCTTTTTCAGGCAAGCGGTTAATCTCCACCGTTTAGTGTGGTGCTACCTTTCGCAAACAACCCTCTATTGATTGCAAACACAATCAGGCTGCTTCGTATCCATGATGTGTAGAGGGTGAGGGCAACACGGGAGCCATAGGGGTGATAATGAACGATTAATCCGCTTGTGAGATGACTAATCGTGCGTTTTTTGAGAGTCTGAATGGGTTAGGAGTTCGTTCAGCCGATTATTCAACTCTCGCATTTGTGGACGTTCGGATGGGCTATAACAGACCTCAACCGGTTTATGCGTGCGGCAGGTGATTTTCATCTGAATCCAATTCGAGCGATCACAACGTTTAGGGTAATTTTTTACGGATTCAATGTCATTTAATTCGAGGACTTCGGCTTGTTCACGTAACCGCGAAATAATATCCCGGTGGCGGATGACCAGTTGATCTCCATAAAGTTCAACGTCATCGAAGATACCTGAGGCGGTGCGGAGCAGTACATGTTCGTGAGGGGCAAGCGTACTCATGTGACTTCCTTTCAGCATTTACCTCCCGCAATTGCTGATTTGAGCATAGATCACGGATGTCTGAAAAACATTGGAATCGGAAATGGTCAATGATATAACCGGCTCGTGTTCTCTTCTTCAAGACACAATTTCTTAATTCGCCTGTCAACGGTATACTGAGCTTGTTTAACGGTTATTTAATGTTTTGGGTTGCGATTTATTTCCAGTCCGGCTGTTTATTGGACGACAGCAGGCGACACCGTATATGGACTCCCCCTAGTATGTCGAAAACAACACCGACGCTTTATGTTACATTTGGTCTGCCGGGTGCTGGCAAAACCTATGCTGCCCGTTTATTTGAACAATTCGGTTTCACCATGCACGACGGTGATGACGATTTGCCTGACAGGATGATTGAAGCCATCAACACCCAACAGCCTATAAACGACGAGATGCGCGACGAATTTTTCAACCGGATTATCGCCCATGTGCATCAACTATTACCCAAGCATCCCAAGCTGGTGGTGGCGCAGACCTTCATTAATGAGAAGTATCGCAAACGCTTTTTAGAGCATTTCCCCGATGCCCAATTTGTGCTGGTCGAGGCGAACGATCCTATCCGTGAACTGCGATTGGAACGCCGCACCAACCAACCGCTGGAGCCCGACTACACCCGTAAAATGATCGCCATGTTCGAGACACCGCATATTCCCTATCAGGTGATCGTCAACGACGCAGACGGCACGCTTCAACTGGATGATCAGATTGCGGCATTGGTGAAAAATACGATTGAACCGCCAAGCCGCCAAGGTCGCCAAGATTAATGCGGAGAGAGTTTTAAGATGAGTTATTTTATTCGGATCTTCGGGCAGGCAACGGATGGCCTTTCGCGGCGAGATATTCAGGAATGGATTGTCGGCGGGCTGCACTTTGATAAAGTACCAGTATTTATACCCGCGTTTCTCGATCCCGATTCGATGCTGGAAGATTGGGAAAGCCTCATCATCATTTATGCACCGGATACGCCAACCGTCAATTTGATGCGGCATATCAATGACGCTGTTTTTCAGGCGGAGCAGGATGCAGTCAAAGCCTTGATTGGTAAGTCGGTATCCAATGAACTTCAACAGCAGTTGATCGAAATGGTTGAGGCTTCTAATCAGGTGATTGGTATCGAAATTGACCGCGAGTATTTATCCGAAGAAGCGTGGGCGATGCTCGATGCTTTAGAGGCCTATCTGGCGGGCAATCTGATGGGTTTGGTTTACGCACCTGAAGATGGGTTTTACGGCAGTGGTTTAGAACTGCTGCATAAAATTGGGTAGGGAAATACAGAGCGCTTTAAGGAAAACTATAAAAGACCTTGGAATTTTTTCTGGAGTACAGAGGCAATCAAGGTTTGGGCCAACCACAACTCGTAGTCATCTGCTGACCAATGCCGTTCGAGAGTCATCATGCGGTAAATCTCGGATGAGCCTAAAGTCCAGAGAATGTCTTGCAGTTTATCGGTATTGAGGTCGGGGTTGACCGCGTCCTTGGCTACCAGCGAAACGGCTACCGTGCGGGTATCTTCCAAGCGACCTTTGTTAAGTTCTTTACGCAGCGTCGCTACCTCGACATCCACGGGTGTGGCACTGCGGAAAATCTCGTAAATATTGCTGGTTCGTTCATGAATATCACGCACTGTTTTGGCATACCGCCGCAGTTGCTCGACAGGCTTCGGTTCCTGAAGGATGGCTTGCCACCATGAACGTGTAATCAGCGGTGAGGGCGAATCATCGCCCCGGGTGTAGGTCTTGATGAGGGCATCCAGCAACATAAACTTGGTTCCGAAAATAGCTCTGACCGTGGACAAGGATACCATTGCCTCTTTGGCGATGGCTGGCAGCGTCGTCTTGCTATAGCCTTCCGTCACAAACAGCCGATAAGCCGCAAAGACAATTTTCCGGTGCGTGACTTCTGTCTGGTCGGATCGTTTATTTTTCGGTGCAGCCATGAAGTTGCCGTGCTCAAGTTGTATTGAATTTGCTATATTGTCTCTCATAATCCGTAAACAAACAAAAAATTATCCTGCTTACTATTATGTTGTTCGATTGTGGCATCGGTTAAAGGGAAAATCCTCACCCCCTAACCCCCTCTCCATTTCATGGCAGAGGGGGAACCAAGACATCTTTTTAGGGAGGAAATCAAGGCAGAGGAATTTAACGCAAAGACGCTAAGAGATAGGAAATTAGGCGAAGGAGATGGAGGGGGCGGAGAAGCGGCAGGCGTGCCATGCAAGGGCGGTGGCGATGACGAGATCATCATGGAGGCCGGAGGGGGCGGAGTAGCGATAGCCGCCAGCAGGGAGGCGTTCCATGCGGTAGTTGGCGAGTTCATCCAAGAGGATATCGTCGGGGAGGAGGGCGAGATCACGACGTTCGATGGCGAGGGCAAGGGACTCGATGAGGGCGGGTTTGCTGGCGGCGGTGGTGACGAAGGGATGGATGGGCAAACCTTCTTGCTGAAGGGCTTCGATGTTGGGTGAGCCGATGCTATAGGACTCGGCGTAGATG
>JACDGI010000588.1 GCA_013821665.1 Anaerolineae bacterium | reverse complement strand
CATATCTTCAGGCGGTCGCCGTTTAATCGCCGTCAGCAATCCGGCAGCGTTCAACCCATCCAATGCTATCGATAATAAACTTTGGACGGGTGCGCTGCTTTGGTGCTGCTTGCGTTGCTCGATACGCTTGAGGATGTCTGCGTATCGGGCAGCGCGATCTTCATCGTCTGGCAAAGAACTAGTCTTTCATCACACGGATTCGCCGGAAACCGACTACCAGCACAATGAATCCGATCAGTACAATGATGCGATGGACAAAGTTATTCGTGTTAGCATCAAAAAGATTTAAGTAGGCTGCGCTGCCTAAGGTTGCGATCAGATGCGAGAACCCCAGAATAATTGCACCCGACACGATCAGCGTCAGCGAACTTCCCACAATACCGCCGATGCCCCGTACAGTCCATACCATCCACAGCGATGCCAGTACCAGAATAACATCCATCACCACATTCAGTGTCGACAAATATCCGGGATCATGTATCACGATTAACTAACCTTTCAGAATAATGATTAAAGAACGTCGAAGAGATCATAAATTTTCAGTTCGCTGACCACTTTCAGAACCTTGGCATCAAATTGTTTGTCTATGGCCTGCATTTCCTTGATGACCATTTTCTTGCCTACAAGACTCACGGCATACGCGATGCCTTTAGAGATCAAGGCGCGATAAACATCGGCATCGTTTGTGTGCAAATCAACGTCGATTTTGCCATCGACCATCGTGACCGGCCACACATTACGTTGCGCCGTGTCATTAATGATCTTGTCCAGATTGGTTCCTAAGCGTTTGCCTCCCAGCTTGACCATCGAGTCGCGCAGCGCTTGCATTTGTTGGATAAAGTACGTTTGCATATAGGACTCATCCGTTGTATCAATTCTGCGGTCGAGCGTATCGAAATCAGCACTGTTGATTGGCAAACTTTGCAGCGGTTTGAGGGTAATATCCGCCCCTACAAAAGCGTTCTTGTCATCCTGCGTAGCGGTAGCACTCCACATCACGCCAACAGATGTGCCAAAAGCATCTTTAACATCGACACGCTGCTGCTCGACGCGGCCTCGCTTACCGACCTGCTGAATGAGTTGGTCGGTGAGTTGCTTATTGACCCCCAGCACCTCATGTATCGGTTTTCCGATAATCGTGCGTGCCTCATTATGATGTCGTTTGAGCAAGCGCAAGCAGGGCTGGTCAACAAAGATCACTTGCCCTAGTGTATTGGTCATCAACAAGGCTTGTGTGGTTTCTGTTGGAGCCGTCGGCGCGGATGAGAAGGTATCTTTATTGGCAGCCAATGCATAACCCAGCGCATTCGCCAGCGCCCCCGGTGTGGCATAACGCGTCTGGGGTGATTTTGCCATCGAGCGGTCAATCACATCCTGAATATCATCAGGCAGTTCCGGCTTAAGCCGTCGTATATCAGGAACAGGCGTGTTCATATGAGCCATCAGCACACCCAATGGCGTAGCCGCCTCAAATGGCACGTTACCTGTGAGCATCTGAAAGAGTGTGATGCCCAGCGCATAAACATCGGCAGAAGGTGTCAATGCGCCCGGTTCGGCTTGCTCTGGAGCCATATAGAAGGGAGTGCCCAGAATACCGGTGCCGGTTAATTGACCGGATGACTCGCTCAGTTTCGCCAGACCGAAATCCGTCAGATAAGTATTATTCTGCTCATCCAACAAGACGTTACCGGGTTTAAAATCGCGATGGATAACACCTTTTCGGTGCGCGTAATCCAGCGCGTCAGCCATCTGCCGCACGAGGCGTAGAGTCTCATCCGGTGGAATAGCCCCTTTGCTAATCAGATCGCCCAGTGTGCCACTGCTCATGTAGGCCATAACGATGTACGGCATTCCATCATATTCGCCGAAGTCATAAACCGGCAGAATGTGCGGATGCTGTAAACTGGAAACAATCTCGACTTCACGGTAAAAACGTTCGAGAAATTTGTCTTCGTGGGTCAGCGTGCGTGGCAGTACCTTGATCGCGACTGAGCGCTTCATGGAAGTCTGAGTCGCTTGATAGACGGTGGACATACCACCCTTACCAATTTGTGCCGTTACTTGATACTGGCCTAAAGCTTGCCCGACCAGATCAGTCATAGTTCTTTATCCCGTGTTTAATGATAAATTTGATTGCTATCAGTATAACACTAGCCTTACAGTAGCGCCCAAAAGGGAAGTAAAGTGATTGGTATTAAACCCGAATCATTTGCTTGCCGGCATTTGCCCCAGCAAAACTAAGGCATAATCACCGTAAGTAATACCTTCCCGGCTTGCCATTTCGAGCGTCATAATATCGGTTGTGCCGGGAGCCAGTACCAATCCCGCATCAGATCGATCACCGGTGATGGTCGTGCCAGTGCCTTCGTGCAGCGTCACACCCGCCTTGTTAAATGTAGGTACAGCTTTGCAATCCCCGCGCCCCGCATCATCGCATTCCATATTACCGCTGCCCCATTTCATATAAGGATCGAGGCGGCTGTTTTCTGCGGCCACCATATAAACGGTTAACGGGGTCAATTTTGCCAGTGGGCCAATTCGCACATCATATAAATCGCTATTCGAAGGTGTTCCAATACTGAAGCCGTCAATAACGGCGAAATAACGACCCGGCGTGCCATCTTTACTGGCGATAGTCACATTCACAAATCCGGCCTTATCCGCGCCGGCGAAAAGCAGTTGCGAGGCGGTGGCGATGTTGTCTTTGGTAATAGTACGCGCGGCTTCTCCCGGCACTGTAAAGCTATCGTTCAGGGTTGCGTCCGCGTTGGTGTTACATATTTCATAGGGTGCTTGCCCCGGTACATCAAAATTCAGGCGGATAACGGGTATAAACCCATCAAGACCGTAGACGGTAATTCGGTACCGCAAGTTCGGTCGTGGGTCTTCGGCGAAGCGCAGCGTCACAACATTTGTGGCTTCAAAATTTTGGCAGGCGAAGGTCACCGTTTCATATTGGTCAGGGTTGGTCGTGTCTTCAGCCGGATTCGCCTTTCTCACGCGGATAGCATAGCGCCCGGTCGTCGTCCCATCCCCATTACCCACGCGGGTAGCCACCAGCGTATATTGTCCATCTTTGGGTACGGTGAAATCCATTGACACCGACTGATTAGGTTCGCCTTCAGTGCTTTTGGCGACGAGGTTACCACTGGTATCGAGGATACCGATGAGGGGCGCAAGCCCATCCGAACCGCCCATCTCCACAACCACCACATCGCCCGCCGAGGCTTGGATACGCCACCAATCATAAAAGGCTTTGTTGGTGATGGTGTCCTGTTCCACTGAATCATAGGTGATTTCGGTAACGGTCACAGAGTCAGTTTGGTCTTGTGCTAAAGCAGGGAGAACACTGCTGAGGAGGACGAGGCCGAAGAGAATTTTTCGGAACATATTGATTTCCTTCTAGCGCTGTTGCCTTTTATACTATACCTGCTATGGACGCTTTTGAAGTTAGGGGATTATATGCGATTACGGCTGCTCCGCTGGATAACGCTCGTGGGATTGTTAGGGTTTGTTGGCATCGTAAACGCGCAGGACAATGTTACCCCTACCGCAAGCTCGACCCCGCCTGAGGCTCTGCTGATCCCGCTCGTCCAAAATGATCCCAATCTAAAAGGCTCTTCCGTTTTTTGGAGTCCCGATAGTCATTACATCGTCGCTTCTAATCCGGCTTTCTCATCCACCGAAGCCTCATTTGCTGGCACTCAATATGGTGTGTTTGATGTGCGAAGCGGACAGTTTCTCTTTAGCTTTACTGGTTTTGTTGATTGGATGCCTGATAGTCAGCATATTCTCATGCGCGATCAGGATGGCACCGATGTCCATCTACGCGACGTTCCCAGCGGAAAAGTTATCATGACGTTACAGGGCGCACAAATCGGTTGGAAGTGGAATGTGGATCGAACACAGGCCGCCAGCCAGAGTGCGGATAACAGCTTACATATTTATGATCTTGCTTCAGGAACAATCTTACAAACATGGCGTAATGTCTTGGTAAAAGATGCTCTGTGGAGCAATGATAGTCGTCTGATTGCGGTCTCCGGTGTCGATACGATGCTCAGGGTATATGATGTCACAACCGGTTCACTGAAAGCGCAATTGGTCGGTTATCAACCCTTGGGTTGGAAGTCCGATAATCAGCAGTTGATTGTCACACCGCAGCAGCGAAATTATCCCGATAAATTAGGCCTATGGACGCTTGAAAGCGGCGCGACAGCCATCTTTGATGTCCTGAATACGAGCTATGTGTGGTCACCGGATGGCAAACAATTAGCCATCGCAGGTACCGATAAAAGTATTCATCTTGTGGATACTAATACTGGAAAAGTGGCACAAAAAATAGAAGGTTTTGAATCGCGAGTAAGTTTGTTTCAATGGAATAAACCGGAGCAGTTGATCGTGATAACCGGCGACCTTGCCGCCGCAATTCCGCTTGCTTACGAGGTGTTTGATGTGCAAACTGGAACCCGCCTATTGAAAGCTGAGTTCGACATATTCGCGTCTGCGCGTGTGGTCGATAATCACTTGGAGATTATTCAATCATGCCAGAAGATTTGCAAGCAGCTCTACGATTTAACCTCAGGCGAGGAGTTGCCACAAATGGATTTTCAAATCAGCTTAGCTTCAATGTTATACGTCAGTCCGGATTTTCAATGGATTTTAGATCCCGACTTTCCAAACCGACCGGGTGCAACCGAGCAAACATATCATCTGTATAACGTACAATCCCCGACCGAGGTGGCTACCATTCCCGGCTACAAAGATTATATCCTCTATACTTCTTGGAGTCCCGATAGCCATTACTTTGCCGTAATTGCCGAAAATTCTGTCCGCATCTGGGCCGTTTAACTTCTATATAACCGGCGGTGCAAGTGTAAATTGTGAGCTTTTGTAACCTTCTCTCAACACAGTTTTTAACCAAAAGAGTGTTTTAAGGTTTGTCCGGTACTGTTTTTGCGACATTCAGGCGAGAAAATAGCGAGTGTCACATCCAAACTTTGACGATCTATATTCTCGCGATGTTCGCCTACACATTTGAAGTGCCTTTAGTACACTTGTCCCTCCTCGTAGCGTGACGGCTTTAGCCTCATGCGAGACAAACTGCAACATCATTGAATACTGGACAAGGCTGTTTAGCGAGGGGATTTGATCGCCTACCACTTGCACCATTAGTTCTATAAATGCGTAGGGGCG
>JACDGI010000024.1 GCA_013821665.1 Anaerolineae bacterium | reverse complement strand
AGCACGACATCCCCTGCCATTTTAGCGGCCAGTGCCGATTTTGAGCCGTTAGCATCGAGTATGAAGCAGCCGACTGCCGCGTAGCCTTCGGGTAGCACGGACACATTGTTATACAACCATTCACGCAGCTTCTTATCCCCTTTCAAGCTGATTTCGACCCCCTGTTTGGTGTAGGCATCAATCATCGGCTTTCGCAGGTCGTTGTACATGGCGGGTGGACACAGCAAGGTCAAGTCAACACTGCCCGATTTCACACCCAATCTAGCGAGTGCGTAGGCAGTCAAGAACTGGTGATGTTCACCACCATATCGATTTACGCCCATATGGCGGTCGATGCCCTGTCGGTTGACGAGCAGCGCGTCATCGCCGACTGCATAAGTATTGTCATGCCAGACCGCCGAAGTGAAATCGAGTTCATGTCCTTGGCCGAGGCCGAGGGTTTGAGATGTAATCCGGGCGCGGATGCTGGGAAAGCTGATGGATTTCTTGGGAGTGGCGATCATAGCGCTTGTGTTGCCATTGCCGCAGTCTACCGATGCAATTTGTGTGTTAGAATTTGCCATAGTTAGGCTACCTCTGTATGAATCTTCTAGATCAGAACTCAAAATTATTCACGAACATCGTGGCTGGATAAACTAGGTTGCTAATGACCGCTTTAGTGCAGGAGCAGCCTATGGACACGCTATGGGAACTTGAGCGCATGAAGCTCTTCCAGATCATGCAGGAGCACCCGGATTGGTCAACCGCTCGTTTAGCCGAAACCATTCAGCACAGCCTCAGTTGGGTGAAGAAATGGTGTCAACGTTTTCGCAATACCAAACAAGTCAGTTTGGAACTCTTTCAAAGCCAATCGCGTGCACCTAAAACCAGATCCAAATCGCTGACACCCCTTGTGCGGGATGTCATTTTGAGTTTGCGCGACCAGCTCAAAGCCATTTATGGACGCGTGGTAGGTCCTAAACCGATTCTCTATCATCTTCAACAAGATCCGCTCCTCAAACAAAATAATGTCTTTGTGCCACGTTCGAGTTGTACGATTTGGCGTGTCCTCAAGGATGGCGGGCGTATCCCGACGCGGGTTCATGACCATCACCCCGTCGAACGTCCCACACCAATGGAGCATTGGGAGATGGATTTTGGACAACTCGCCGACCAAATTGAGTTCTTTGCGGTTGTCGATCGCGGCACCTCCATTCTGGTGGATACCCAGACCGATCACCATTTCAATGCAGAAACGGCACTGCTGGCTATCGCCAAACTCCTGCTTTTCAATGGATTGCCAAAGAAGTTACGCTTTGACCGTGACAGCCGCTTTCTGGGTACTTGGGCGATGGATGGGTATCCCTCTCCACTCCTGCGTTTCTTGTGGTGTATCGGGGTAGAACCGGATCCCATGCCACCCCGTCGTCCTGACCTCAAACCGTTTGTCGAACGCTGTATTCGCACCCTCAAGTACGAATGCTTGTGGGAACAACAGCCTGAAACGCCTGAAAAAGCCGACGAAATATTGCGTGAATACCGCTATTTCTATAATCATCAACGGGCTAACCAATCTTCAGCTTGCCAAAACCGTCCTCCCTATGCGGTATTTCCGACACTACCCGATGGTCTTACGCTCCCTGAAACCGTCGATCCAGATCGATGGCTCAGCCATTATCACCATTTGCTCTTCAAACGGCGGGTAGGCGCTCATGGGATCGTGTCGATTGACCGCCATATTTATTACCTCGGAACAGAATTTGCGAGTCAGCGAGTAGCCTTTCAGTTAGATGCGCATTTACGACAAATCCGCGCCTTTCACAAAGGCAAAGTCATTAAAACATTTCAGATCCAAGGGTTATATGGGCAATCCATGTCCTTTGGTGATTATCTCAGTTTGATGTTGGATGAAGCGCGTTCAATGGATCGTCAACAGCAGTTAAATAAGTCCAACTAAATTCGTTTCTTTCGACCCTCGGATAGTCGTTACTATGACTGCTGATTGCCGGCCACGATGTTCGTGAATAATTTTGAGTTCTGATCTAGAAGATTCATACATACCTCAATTAGCCTGATTAGAAGCCCCGTTGACCACCAACGGGGTTTTCGATTCTCATTGGAACATACTCAAAAAATTATCGGCGATAGTATCAGCTGAAACCGCTATGGCTTGTCTAATTTCGGCTACTGGTGGTGCAGGCAATGGTTTTGGGATGTCATAGGTTAAGGATTGAATCTGCCCTGCCCCGATAGCTGCTGGTTGCTGCTGTTTCAGAATCTGCATGAACTGCTCAAGTGCTTCGACAGTACCGGGAGCGAACTGGGCTTTGTATTGCGGGAAGGCTTCGAATAATGCGTCGATGTTTCCATTTTCAAGCGCCCAGTAGAGCGCGACTCCATTACGGATAAGGGTAACTTCTTTTCGTTTTGTTTTGGCGTAGTCTAAGATTTCCTGTACATGTTGATCTTGTTCGTGATCTAGTCTCAACTGAAATTTGCGTGTTTGCCGTGGTGCGTATTTCTGCGGTTTGGTCTGTTTCTGCTTCGCCATTCAGAGTTACCTTTTAATGCGCTTTACCCTATAGTGCGAAAAATCAAATCATGTTATGATGTTATCACCAATATGTGATATTAAGCAAGCGATTTAAGCTATCTTTTGCCAGTTGCTTCATCATTTGCCAGTTTGAAAGGGCAGGAATGCCATGAGGACGAGTGAAGTTGCTAAGATCATTGGAGTTGAGAGTCAAACTATCCTGAACTGGTTGGATAAACCCGGCATCGCTGACTTTTTCAGTCAGGAAGGGCAGGGCATTGGTGTCAAACAACGGTCATACACTAACGAAGATGTGATTATTCTGAATACCATTCGTGAACTTTCAATTGAGTTTGTGGAAGGTAAAAAGATTGATTGGTTAAAAGTCGTTGATAAATTGAACTCCGGTTATCGGAATGATGACATTCGAGACATAAGCATGACCGGTGATAGTCGATCAGTCCCAATGGGAGTCGTCAAGACTCTTACTGATATAGCTGTTATCACACAGGAACGGGATGCAGCCATCAGAAGAACAAGGGACCTTGAACAACAACTGGCAAAGTCCGAAGATAAAAATGAACGTCTTGAAAAGGAAATACGAAAATTGTATCTATGGATTGGTCAACTTGGCGGAAAGTTGCCCGACGATGACGCTAAGTAATGTCTACTTAGTCTCTGCTGAATGAAATCGCTAAACTAAACCGTGAAATAAGTCGTCTTGAGGTTGGCAAGGTTGAGGAGTAGGCAGGGCCATATTGAACGGTCACTATTTGAACTTTGTTGGCTTAAACATTAGGCAAAAGACAAATAATGACGATTTCCATAACCGTTTTGGCTGAAAACCAAGGCTTGGGGCAGGGCTTAAACCGTAATTTAACTACTCCACTGAGCTGCTAATAACTCTGCCTGTTCCAGTACCAGTTTTGTGGCCGCATCCTGTAAATCAGGTGGGTAGCCATACTTCCGCAGAATCCGCTTTACCAGAATCCGCATTTTAGCCCGCGCACTTTCCTTTACTGTCCAATCAATAGTCACATTGGCCCGCACTGATTTCACCAACTTCAGTGCAATGACCGCGATTTGCTTATCGCCCATGACTTCGACAGCGGACTGGTTTTTAGCCAACGCATCGTAAAAGGCAAGCTCATCATCATTCAAACCGAGGGTTTCACCCCGCTGTCCAGCATCACGAACATCCTTTGCGAGTTCGATGAGGTCAGCAATGACTTGGGCTGCGTCGATAGTACGGTTCTGGTAACGATAGATGGTTTGTTCAAGTAACTCGGCAAATGAACGCGCCTGAACCACGTTTCGGGTCGCTCGACTGAGGATTTCATCATTGAGTAGCTTCCTGAGCAGCTCCAAGGCGAGATTCTTCTGTGGCAGGTGTTTCATGTCTTCGAGGAATTCGTCCGAGAGGATGGATACATCGGGACGTTTGAGGCCAGCCGCGCCGAATATATCAATCACATCATCCGAAACGATGGCTTGCGAGACCAACTGTTTAACGGCTGAGTCAATATCTTCGCGAGAATAATTCCCATCAGAAATGGTATTTTTATCAAAAGCGGCACGGATGGCTTGAAAGAAGGCGACATCTTCCCGAATATCAACCGTTTCGTCAGCAGGGACGGCAAGAGCGTAGGATTTAGAGAGTTTGCTGACAGCATCCATGAAACGACGTTTACCGTCGTGCTGGTCGAGAATGTGATTCATGGCATTGGGTATGACAGAGATACGCTGAGTAGGGGCATTGTTGAAGAAACCGCTGTAGTCGAAGTCATGGAACATGGCGCTGACGATATGATACTGATCAAGCATGACTCCGATGATTTGCTCTATCTCGATGGCTGGAAGCCCACGCCCGCCTTCGTGAGTGTAAACCTCGACAGCTTCTTGGAGATCAACGCGCGACGGTCAACAGCACCTTTGCGCCCAAACACAATATCATTTTCGAGTAATTGATATTGCGATAGACGTTTCACGGTCTGATCATCATTCTTGGAATTGCATCATCCAAGAGTATCTTGTTTACGCCTATGTTCTTCACAGCAATTACAGGTGTACCCGAAAGTTTGTAAGCTGAGGCCTGCAAATTCGTACCGAATGGTCCCGTTTGTAGATGCGCCAAACCATCATCAACCATCTCACCAATCGTCAACAAACCCCAATTATTTGGAAGGATGCCGTAGATATCTTCCGTGATGTTCATTAACCCTACTTTGCCAAATTATCTTGGATAACACGTTCTAACTTAGCGCTTTCATTAAATTGCTGCCGTAAGATGTTCGTCAATCGTAATAATTTTTCGTCAAACGGTTCACCATCATCTTCGCCATCAGCTGCACCCACATAGCGTCCGGGTGTGAGGACATAGCCGTGTCCAGCGATTTCATCGAGCGATGCACTTTTGCAGAATCCGGCCTCGTCGGTGTAAGGATTATCATTGATGCGCCATGCGTGATAGACGCTGACGACACGGTGAATATCCTCGTCGTTCAGGTCGCGTAAGGTGCGATCAATGAGGTAGCCGAGGTGTCGGGCATCAATGAAGAGTGTCTGCTCTTTGCGGTGGTCAGGTTTAGCTTTGTTCAAGAACCAGAGGCAAGCAGGAATCTGGGTGTTATAAAATAACTGCGGAGGCAGGGCTACCATACAATCGACCAGATCGGCCTCGATCATCTTCTGGCGGATTTCTTTCTCGCCGCGTGTGTTGGTACTCATCGAGCCGTTGGAGAGGACGAATCCGGCACGTCCGCGTGTGCTGAGGTGGTGCGATGAGGTATTCATCCATACCGATATGATGGCTGAACTGGAAACACTCCAACTGCTGCATTGCCTACTTATCAGGGATGCACGTTGTGTACAACCTCTGCTCAATACGGAGCCGGAACTTTAACCCCTCAGACGGGATTGCCGGGGTAGGGGTGTGTAATGATTTGGAATTTCTTAACAACAAAATCGAAGGAGGCACATATATCCTTATATGCGCCTCCTTCCAAGAAATTTATCATAAACCGATTTAAGATCGTGTGTGCAGGGCGCGATAGGAAATTACCGTCCCAAGCATCAGCAATAATGCATCAAGGTAAACGAGTCCGAGATGGCCTATGGTGGCAAATCCCCAAGGATAATGGAGTGGCAGAGCAATTCCGACAGCGACCACCGATGCAAGAAACGCAGTCCATATTGCCCACTGATATTTGCTCCGAATTCCGAACCAAGCAAGGGCTACGACAGCAATGCCGAGACCGATGATAAACCCCGCTGCTGCAACTTGCACATGGCTAATATAATGATACAAATCTGGACTGAATGCTTGAATCTGTTCTGGGGTTGCTCCAACATTCTCTGAGCTCAATCCGAGTTCAATAAGACCCAAAAAGTTACGGATTAAAAATATTATTCCATAACCAATTAAGCCGAATCCCGCTAATGTCACGAGGCTTGAGCCCACGGCAAGAGGCGAACGAAGCCCTGTCGTGAGGTTTTTCGTATGAGTTGACATTAAAAATCACGACCTCTCTTATTTCTTAGTTATGACTATTTCGGCATAATCTGCCTGAGAAACAAGTGCATCATTTCCTGCACGATTGTGGCGATTAAGAATGTCAACCAAGTCAGCACTGAGGCTCTTCTTTCCATCCGTATCCAGAGCACCAAATGCTTTTACGATGGGGCCATAATAGGTACTGAATGTATCAACCCAATGCTGTGCCGAACGATAGCGAAAATAATAACTGCGTCGCGTAAGCTGGATATTATTGGTCTGACTACCAAATAATTCGGTCAAGCGGTCTTGTGTTGCCCATAAAGCCGCAGGCTTGAGGCCGGGTGCAGGGGGGATATATTTTGCAATAACGCGAAAGATTTCACCGACGCAGCCATCAGGAACCCAATTAGCCATTGCGATTAAGCCTTCGGGACGACATACCCGGAGCATCTCGCTAGCAGCCTGCTCTTGATTGGGTGCAAACATCACACCGAAGGTAGACATTACCACATCAAATGATTCATCAGTGCACGGGATGTTTTCAGCATCGCCTTCTTTAAAGGTTACGTGCAATTGTTCGGCGGTCGCGCGGTCATTGGCGTGCTTAAGTAGGGCGGGTACATAATCTATTCCTGTCACTTCGCACCATCGGCGTGCAGCCGCTAAGGCTGTATTACCGCTACCTGTTGCCACATCCAACACTTTATGACCTGAGTGTAAATCGGCGGCTTCGCAAAGTTGTTCACTGACGATCAGCAATGATGCACCGACAATTGCATAATCGCCTGTACTCCAAGCTTGCTGCTGCTTAGCTTTTACCGCTGCTAAATCAGCCGTTTGTGGTTGTGTTGTCATCGTTTTTCTCCTGTTTACTCGTCATAGAAGTCTCGCTTGCAAGCGCTTGCCCTTACTTTATGCGAAGAGAAAAACCAAAGCATCGCGGAGATGTACGGAGTTAAATTTTCGTAGTACGGATTTTTGAGCGTTACACAGTACGGAGAAAATGCAATCAGTGATTAAGAAAGGCGTGACTTGCAACCCATTTTGTAATTTGCCGTCGGGATTGCAAATTTAGTTTGGAAAGGATGTTGCTGACATGGGTTTCCACAGTTCGTTCGCCGATTATAAGCTGATCGGCTATTTCCCGATTGGACTTGCCCTGCGAAATTTGGATAGCTACTTCTTGTTCACGATGCGTCAGCCCCTCATATTTTCCAGTCTGTTTACTACGTGGTTCTTCCTTCGGAAATCGACTGGTAGCGGCGCGAACGAATTGGTCAGCCAAATCGGGACTATCGATTGAAGCGGCCAAACGAGCAACCATGTCGCGAGCCAAGGCAAATGCCGATTGTGCTTTGGTTCGCTGGTTGATCTCCCGAAATATCCATCCTTGTCCACAGAGAATTTGCCAGAGCAATCGATAATCATTCCGTTGTTTGGCTGCCTCAGCCGCTTGTTCAAAGGCTAAAATCGCTTCCTCTGGCTGTTTTAAGACTGATAAAGCTTCCGCTTTCAGTTTCAACAGCCAAGGAACGGGTTGCAATTCACCATCATGCGGAACTGATGCAATCAATTCATCAGCAATGTGTAAGGCTTTTAGTGCATCAGCTTGCGCGAGGGCAAGGTTTCCCCACATCCAGCGCATACGACGCTCTTGTAAATTAGAAGGTAGTTGATTAGAAGACATTGCTGACTCAAGAATAGCTTGCGTATGATGCAAATCATTTTTGAGTAAGTATGCCGATGCTAAACAATAAGTTATGTTTCCGATCCACCAAGCTGATCCCAGTTGAAGAGCTAATGTAAGTCCAGCTTGCAATTCCGGGATCGCTAGATCGGGGGCATGCATCCATACATAAAGTTGACCCAAGCTAAACCGTGCAGCGGTTAACCACTGTTGGTGACCAATTTCCAAGGCAATTTGTAATGCCTGACGAGCATGAGCCATTCCCTGTCCAAAATTACCTTTGGAGCCACAGGCAACCGCGCTAATCCATTCCGCATAAGCTTGGCTGGATGGTGCTCCAATCTGTCGGCTTAAGCGTAAGGCTTCTTCTAAGTCGCGCGTTCCCTTATCGGAGAATGCTATGGCTGCATAGCCTGTTTCATTCCAAGCAAGGCTTGTGTATGTTCCACTTGCCGTCAGACTAGATATTAAACCAAGTTGATCGCCTGTCTCACGAAAAAGCTGAACCGCCCGTCCATAATGGTTGACGGCGTTTGGAATATTGCCATATTGTCCATCTGCCATACCTAACAAATCAAAAGTCTCTGCCATACCATGCTGATCGTGCCATTCTTCGAAAATAGCCAATGCTAGATAGTGCTTTGCTAATCCTTCGGCAGGCTTGCCTATATTAACCAGCCAGTTGCCAATCCGGTTGAGACTGCGTGCCTGGAGAAGGGAATCGTGCGCTTCGTTTGCCACTTCTAGCGCTTGCTGAAAGTATCTACCAGCTTGTACATAATCGCGGCCTGACCAGAGGAATCCAATCGCGATTAAACTGCTCCAAATGTGGGCGGTATCACCTTTGGCAGTTGCTATTTCCAGTGCAGCCATATAATCCAGACGAGATGTTTCAAAATTACCAAGATGGTCATTGGCTTGACCGCGCGCTTGATAAAGTGTGGCGAGCGCATTCATTTCCTCTAGTTGCAATGCCGAATGGATGGCGCGTTTGAAATGTTCAACAGCGGCTTGTGGTGTAAATAATACTAGTGCTCGTTCGCCTGCTTGCCGGGAATAGTCTAAAGCCTTCGACCATATTTCAGCTTCAAAAAAATGGTAAGCCAAATCACTAACATGAGCAGACAGAGATGTTACATAAAGCTCTTCACTCACTGTACCTATTGTCAAATGGAGTGTTCTGCGCTCACGAACCAGCAAACTCTTATAGATGGCTTGTCGGGTGAGGGCATGACGAAATGCGAAGCGGTCACCCGACTCTTCATTAACTAACTGGGCAGCAATGAGTTCTTTGATGTACTGCAATAGCTGATGTTCGTTGCAAGCGAGAAGATGCTGTAATAATGGAAAATCAAACCTTCGGCCTGCAACGGCTGCCAAAGTAATAACGTGCTGAGCTTCATCGCTTAATTCTGTGAAACGTCGTTGAACCGAATCTTGTACAGTTCGTGGGATGCGGAGTTCACTTAACGAGCGCAGGTTTACAACATCTGCACTCTCAGATATTTGACCGGTCGCAACCAGCGACTTCAGGACTTCTTCAATGAAAAATGGATTGCCGTCTGTCAAGGTATAGAGGGTGTCTACGACTTCTGGATACATCGAATGATCCAGAGAAAATATATCTTGTACCATGTGATTGACATCTTGGCGACTCAATCGGGACAGTATCAATTCATGAGCAAGATGTTCCCGATCCAATTCTGCGAGCCAATGTCTCAGGGTCGGGTTAAGTTCCTCAGTGCGATAAGTACAAATGAATATTATTGACCGATCTTGACTCTGTCTTGCCATATATAACAAAAACTCTCGCGTGCTGTCATCGCTCCAATGCATATCTTCGATAATAAGTACAAGAGATCGTTGTTTGGCGCAATCAAGGAAAAAATTGGCAAGGGTCGCAAATAGACGGCGTTTCTCTTGTTCAGGATCGAGCGAAGGTTGTGTCCTCGTATCCTCCTTTAGAGCCATTAGTTCGGGGAAAAACTGAACTAGATTATGACTTAGAAACTTTCCTAGAGGTTGATCATTAGTATGTTGTTCAGTCGAATCATTAGGTAACAACGTCCTCAGCAAATCAATAAGTGATGCATAGGGTGTATCGCGGTCAGTTTGAAAGCAATTACCTTGAAAAACGTAAAAGCCTTTCGATAGGCTGCGGTTCCTTGCCTCTCTAATTAGCCGGGATTTACCAATTCCGGCTTCTCCTGAAATCAGGGTGACTTTATGCCTTGCACCTTTGGGATTATCAATATACAAGCACAAGTTGTCCAACTCAACTGCACGTCCAATGAGGCTAACACACGTTACTGGTGTATCAAAACCAATTTTCATAGACTGCACCTCAAGTCTGACCCTCCACAGCGATCATATCATATTTGAATAATCGTGATGAGCTACCAACACGAGCACAGTAACTCAGTATATGGGAAGGGCTGGGTTGACGAGTTCAGAGGCAAAAATAAACCCGTGGTATTAATACACCTAAGTATAGATAGGCTATACAGTGCTAACCACATGAAAAACTATCACTGCCTCAATCGCTTGTGGGCAGGTGCTTTATCTTGCGCGATATGCCTACGAGTTCAGAATGTATCTTTAGCTTATGCAAAATGTATAACAACCTGTCTTCATTCAATCGTCAATGTCAGATTTGGAACCCTCTTGCGTCATTCCAATGACCTGTTTTTCGAGAGCATGTTCAATCTTACTCATGGATGTCGGCTCAAGCATGATCTGAAGTTCCTTATCCTGCGTCAAATCAATACCCTGCTTCTCAGCAATCGCACAAACCAGATGCATAACTTTGGTCAACTCGCGCTCGGTGAGCATATCCACTTGGAGATCAATTTCCTCTCTTAAATCTGCGATTTTGGATGAACGATTTTGCGAGATCAGAACAAAAATCGCCAGTACGATGGCCTCAAGGGACACAATCATGGTAAGGAGGCCAAATGGGAACGGGTCAAATGCGACACTACCCGGAATGATTTTGAGATTGATGACAATCCAAATAGCGAACCAAATCACATTAATCAGGAGGAATACGATGCTGCCAAAGATGGCCGTCATGAAATCTGCAATTTTCTCCGCAAGACTACGCTTCTCATCCTGCCTCGTTTTTAGGCTTCGAATGATTTCCCTATTTTGCTCTAGGTTATTTTGAAGGTAGCGGTTTTTCTCAGTAGATGCAATGTTCTGAGACATGATGAATTCCCTTATAAATAACGTACTAATGAGCCTCACAATCGCGTCATACGCCTATCCTAGCGTGTTTGATGGCCTCGCGTGTCAACGCCTCATTCCGAGGGATTGCGGCCTGCTGTTATCGAGGTAGACTCGTGAGCAGTATTCGTTGACGATTTCAGGGTATGGCGTGTGAAATTTGTCACAGCATCTTTAAACGTGCAACTTAAGAGGTATTGATTCGTAAACACGTTGTTGAAGTCTGCTCGAATGCTTATACATTTAGCAACTTCAACCTTGTTTGTTTCGGCAATCCGAAATGAACGGTTTACAATTAGGAGTAGGATACGATGCCGGATTTGCCCTCAGCTCTTGAGCTGGAAATGTTGTCTGACAATGAGCTTTCCGAGAAGATTAGCAAGCTCTCAGATGCCATCGCTGAAACAAAAAATCAGAGTGATACCAGTGGTTACTTACAAAAACTATACCACGCACTTGAAACTGAGCGTGTGCGCCGTAAAGGGAGCACTACCAGCCATAATTTAAGCGATTGATCCTCTGTTTAAGCACGAATGAACTGCCAGCCCTGGCAGTTCATTTCGATCTTTATCAGTTACTTTTACGACCCCCTAAGCCCACCCGTTTCAGCCATTCATCCTCATAAGCTCTGTAGGAACGTGCCAGTTGATCGGTGCTTTTGCCACGAGTTCTGGCTTGGTTTATTTGATCGTTAAGCGTTTGCATACACTTCACCAATTGGCCGTTTGATAAGCCGACCACTTCCTCATAATTGGGCATGTTTGGTGTTTCCGACATTTGGTACCCTCCCCGGCACACTTATTATCAATTTCTTAATATATACACATCGCATTAAGAAATGTATGGGAAGGGTAGCCTAAAGAAGTCTCATATTCGTGCCACAGAGTCGATGCGTATCCTATGTGCAACACACCGTACCAACTCCTCGCCACCCCGAATCTGAGGGGTTCCGGGTTGCCGTTATCGGGGTAGACTGGTAGCAGTAACCGCAATATAGGCTGTAGAGCCCTGTTGTGAGCAAAGGGACTTGTGCTAACTTCAATTTATGAGGGAAATAATAATTGAAGCAATGCAAGCTGGCGCTATGTCCTACTCATCTGAATGGGTAATTCCTAACCGTGTAATTTTGTTTACCTTGGGCGAGACTTATACCCTTGAAGATGCGGGTCGATTGAATGAACAAATGCTTGAAATGCTCGACCAATCCACACAGTCGCTACATATGCTGGTTGATCTGACCTTGATGCGTCATTTTCCGATGCGGATAACAGAAGAAGTCTGGTCTATAACCAAATGTCTACGACATCCACAAATGGGATGGTTACTGGCTATTAATCATGGAGCCAACCCAATGGCTCATTTCATCGCCAGTGTTGTTAGTAAAACAACAGGTGTAAAACTGCGGTTTGTGAAGTCACTTGAAGAGGCACTTGAAACGCTCCATCGTATGGATTTAACGCTGTAAGCAGTCAGCAACCCCGATACCCCGCGACCATCGGCCAGCCAGCACTCCGACACCGGGCACGATGTCATTATCACAAATCAGGTGATGTACCAGAAAAGTCATACAGGCTGCCTACACAAGGTTGTCAGACAAAGAGGGTGGGGGCAAGGTGGTCGGGGTCAAGCATTATCAATTAGCGGGTCAGCACTTACACTCGCCAACAACTTAACAAATTCGAGGCGCGCCGAGTTCATAGTCACCAGCACATTGTTATAATAATTGGCTAGTATGCGGTCACTGGTAGTTGCTCGCCAGCGGGTAACTTCGGCAGCGAGTTCATCTAGGCGAGCAATAAGTGTGACCAGATTGGATATGAACTCGGTTCCCATATATCTCCTAATGTGCTTATAAGCCATACGTCATGTAAGGCTACATTGTAACCACGAATCTAGCCGACTGCCAACCGAGAACCGGCAAACAGGCAACAAAAAGCCCGCGAGTGGTTGGGCTTGCCAGTGAGCTATGGAGGGAGTTAATTCAGGTTTTGGGCAGCAATCCACGCATTAACTTCAGATTTCGCTTGTGCGTAGGCTTCAGTCTCAGTCACGCCCCAAAATTCATGACCAACATTATTAGACAACAACGTAATACGTTCTTGATTCGGCCCCGGATTCCGTACCAGCCGTGTGACTTTGGCGGAGAATTTCTCACCCCCCGGAAGGGTTCGGATTTGCTCTGTGCTTATGAAATAATCGAATCTATCGGACATAATCTGATATTCCTCATTGATGACCATCATCATTTTACAGGCTGCCCCAAACTTGCGATTTAACACAGTCTATAGCCGGGCAAAGCTAGAATTCGGGCGGCTGGTGCAATTAAAAGCACCACATATTAGTCTCGGTTTGGTAGCCCTAATTAATATCAATGTTCCAGTTTGTAGGTTCAAGGTTTTTTGCATAGGGTCACACCACACTCAAAATAACAAACTCATCGGGATTGATGTCAACCTTCGATTGCCTAATGCCGTCCGTATCTACTGTGCCGACGAGCCGACCATCCGCCTCGAAATACCAACTATCCAACGAATGGGCTTCGATAATAACATTGTCTGCTAACTTGGCAATCCAGTAAACGCGTTGATAGTGATCGATGAGTATGCTGCGCTTGAGGGATTCGACCGTGCGGATTTCAGGCTGATTTGTCCCGTGCCATTGGCGGAGGGTCGGAGGCGTTATCATCATAGTGTTTGCACCTTAATGGGCTGCTGACCGGGAAGAGTCGATCCGTTTTGGGGAGGGAGGTGCGCGAGACTTCGACTAGGTCTCAATGAAAACTTTGCCTGTAGTTTCTTTTGGCAAGTTCATTCTTATAAACCCTGTATATTACCGTTTTCTCAGAGGTACTTTCGCCTTGCTCTTGAGCTTTATCGAGCTGATTTAAAGCCACCCCGATACACCTTTTCAACTCAGCATCTGACAATTCAACCAATTCGTTATAGGTGGGCATCGTTAGGGTGTTGAGCATGTGATCTGCCTGCTCATTAAGCCATCTGCCAACTAGCGTAACGCGAATTGGATGGAGGGTCATGAGGCATGTGGACAAAATAGAGATGCCACTTTATAGCCAACGTGCTGATAGCGACATCTCAAGAAAGAGCTTGCCTGTGACCAGCACCGCAACACAAGACAACAGGTGTAGCAGCTTGATTATGGATAGCAGCAGCACCCGTTTAGCGTGTGGCTCATGAGTGCATGCAGATTTAAGAGGGTAGGGCATAACCTACCGTCAATGAGTTAAAGCAAGGTCAGCGAGGTGGTGTTTGGTTGCAAAGGCCGCAGCGCCTGCCCGATTAGGGAGATCGAGCTTGATTAAGACACTGCTGACGTAGTTACGTACTGTACCTTCAGCCAGATAAAGGTCGACACCAATTTGCTGGTTACTCATACCGGTCATTACGAGTCTCAAGACCGCTACTTCTTGGGAGGTGAGGGTGACAAACTCAGCCGCATGTTGGACTTCGGCTATCTTACGCATCTCTTTGAAAACGGTCATCGTCATGGCTGGATCGATCATGCCTTCACCCGTGCTGATATGTTCAATCGCGTGAACGAGTTCAGCCCCACCCATCAGCTTGAGGACATAGCCAGCCGCTCCAGCCTCAATAGCGGCAAAGAGCAGCTCGTCTTCCGCATAGGCAGTCAGCATAATGACCTTGCAACCTTCAACGGTTGTGACGATTTGGCGACAAGCTTCGATGCCTGAAATACCCGGCATCCGAACGTCCAGAATGGCGACATCGGGGTGGGTGGCTTGCGCCATGTCGATGGCTTCTTGACCCGTGTTGGCTTCAGCCACGACTTTGAAGTGGGTCTGAGCCTCCAGCAGCATTTTTAAGCCTCTACTGACAAGGGCGTGATCGTCGGCAATCAGAATGTTTACCATTTTAGGCATGAGGGTTATCTCTCTTGGATTAATAGGATGGGGGTGACTACTCGGTATATTGGGTCATCTGTTCGCTGGCATTCTTAGCGTTACAGGCGCTTCACGCGACACTCAACACAACAAACTCATCCAGCGTGATTTCCACCTCTAGCTTCCAAGCGCCTGTGTCCACCCTGCCGCAGAGTTTGCCATCTGCGGCAAAATGCCAATCAGTGAGTGGGTGCGATTCGATGATCATGTGATCAACAATCTTGGCAATCCAATATATTCGGTTATAGCGGTCGGTGGGTATGATACAACCCAGTGATTGTACGGTGCAGATTTCAGGCGGTTTCAGTCCACGCCAGTCTTTTATAATGAGTACGGTCACAATCCCACCGGAATATGATTAGCGTGATTGACCTAGCGATAGGCTTCGCGTTGGGTTTCAGTTAGGTTGTCGTAGCCATTGGCTTCAAGTGTGACATCGCTTAACAGGCAGTCGCGTTGCCGGCAAGTGACCAGAGTCATAAAACTGTTCTGACGCGCCGGATCAATTCGGTATTTGATAGATCGACAAGCTCATCATGGGAAGGCATCTTCAGGATGGTTTGCATTACATCCCCCTGATTAAACCACTCAACAACATATTTAATCTAAACCTATTGAACTGCGTTGTCATGGGCATATGGGCCAATTATGTATATCATTCTTGTACTCTAGCGGAATGGCATCTAGCGCACCGACACCGGACAACCGGTTCAGCGTGTGAACCCTATCATCGCATTTTTAGGCCTATTCTAGCTGATTTCATGCCGTGTATAAGCCACGGCATGAGCATATGAGGTGATAAACATAGGCACTTTTGGTGAGCTTGCGCCCGTATTGTAGTGCCAATAGAGGCGTAAACTGGAATTATGGAATCCATCGCCTATCTGGGTCGGTGCATCCCAATCATCCTCCCTACCAACCCATGACAGTCAAGTCGAAAGCGAAGGTAGTTACTATGGGATTCAACAAAATTCTTGTTCCACTGGATGGCTCCGAACTGGCAGGATTGGCGGTAACCCGTGCGGCGCAGATTGCTAGTCCGGGTGCGCGGATACATCTGTTGTCGGTGGTTGATTCTAACTGCCTTGAGGACATGGCAATCCGCGATACGGTCGGCCTGAAGATTACGAATTTCCATAAGCTGGATCAGCTAGAGAAGTCAGCCGCAGAATCTTCAGATCAGGAAGCCACAGATGTGTACGTGCGTCAGCGATACTTGATGCAGTATGCACAACAACTGACCGGGCAAGGCTTTGAGGCAACTGTAGAGATAGTCGGTGGCTATGCCGCATCGAGCATTATTGCCACAGCGGGTGAGGGCTTCGATATAATCGTCATGGCAACACATAGCCGAACCGGGCTGGCTAAAATCTTTCTAGGCAGTGTAACGGAAGAAGTGCTTCATAATTTGCCGTGCCCCATACTTGTTGTCCCGGCACACATCTCAGAACCGTCGCCGACGTAACGCGCGTAGACGACACTTGTGAGGCAGGCTAGGAGGCAAAAAGCCCGCTGGTGGGCTTAGTAATTTTATGAGTTCGGCGGTTTTTGAATTTTTTCGCAATTACGCAGTCCGGCCCACCGGCTGCCCATTCGATAACGCGCTATCACGTCGCTTATAGGTCAACCAGCGCTCGGCCAACCTTGATTATATTATGATCAAAGTTCCATCTGCCCGAATTCGTATTTAATGCCTGTTTGTGTGGTTTGGCACACCATCCCCTATGCTTGAATTTGTGCCGCCCAGTGTATCTATTAAGTATACGATCAGGTCATCAAGCTGGTGAGCCAGCGTATTGGCTGCTCATTGCCTATTGTGGAGGCGAAACATGACACTTTACGCTCTTTGGGGTGATGTTTATTACCAACCGCTTTGTGTTAAGCATTCTATAGTGAAGTTAATTCCCTAGTGGAAGATACCTTTTGACTTATTCATCTAAGGATTTCTGTATGTACTTCAACTCACTCATGATTCGTGTTTCCAAATTAATCGCGTTGGTATTCATCATGCTTGCCCCTTTTGCGGCAGTGGTCATTCATGCTCAGGATGCGACTGCTGAGGCTACCAGCAGTCCTGAAGCTACGAAAATCAGTATTACACTGTCTGAATACAATTTTCAGATTGAAGGTCAGAAAACAGGCGAAGCACTGCAACTCAAAACAAATACAGCCTACGAAATAACCGTGAAGGATGGCGGCCTGCTCAATCATGAATTGCTCATCGGCACTGCCGTAAAAACGGTTAACGGTGGGTTTCTACATGACTATGGCACGTTCCTGTTAGACGGCGTCGATGTCGAAGTGAGTGGCAGCATGAACGACAAAGCGTTCACCATTGTCGCCCCCGGTATTCATGAGGTACAGCTTGCGCCCGGTCAAGAAGTCACACTGGCCTTCACCCTGACCGACGACAAAGCCGGGAAGTGGGAGGCGGGCTGTTTCAATTACATGCAGGCCACCAACAATGACGACAATCCCGGCCCCAGCCACTACGATGTGGGTATGAAGCTGGAAGTCGATGTAGCGAAAGCTGGCTAATACCGGCACAGTCCCAATCCGTTACGCCCATAAGCCTGCTAACATCCTGACACTCTGTCGAAGGTGAAATGAATGCGTAGGCGCGACGGATTACTCCTATCGTCAGCAAGGTGGCAAGCGTTCTAGCCTGCGGGATACAGGGGGTTGTAGGGCATTTGCGCAATAGGATAAATGACTGATCAACTATGCAAAAAGTGTCCTCAAAATCGCTAATTTTCGTATCCCCCTTTGCCTGAAGTCTTACATCTTCCATTGGATAATTTTTAACTTTTCGGGTGCTAAGTTGCGGGTCAGTCGCCGTTCAGACTGTTGCGGGAGATACTCCCGATAGGAAATCCTGAGAAACGGCTCGGTTTGTGAGGAAAGGCAAGGGGAGCTTATGATGAATGGTTATTGGGGATTAGGAATATGGGGTGGCGCAGCGTTGATGATCTTGTGTGTGATTGGGGTCATCCTTCTGGCAGTCTGAGGATTTAGGCTGCTTAACCGTCGGTCAGCCCCTTCGTCACTGGCAACCATATCACAGGAGACTGCTCAACTTCGCTATTCGCGCGGTGAACTTTCGCATGATGAGTATCTTGTGCTGATGACTGACCTGAAACAGCCAAAGGATACAACCAAATAAATTGGCAACGGAATATCAAAGGATGGCGGCTTAGTGGTGGGCACTTGTGCCGGTTCTGAGTTCCATCGTTTTGTGTTATGAAGGATAAGTTGTATGAACCACGTCGAACCGCAAAGTAATTTGGCAACATCGCCTATTATTAAGACCGAGTCAGCGCATCAACCTCTCGCCCCAACGGACACTATGCCTCAATCTGAAACGCACGATCACATGCACCCAATGCCAATGGGTTCAATGGATCACGCCGGTCATAATCCTCACAGTAGTACCCAAGAAGGGCATGTCAATCACAGCGGACATGAGCAGATGTTTCGGCAGCGCTTCTGGGTCAGCCTGATACTTACGATTCCGGTCTTGCTTTTTAGCCCGATGATTCAGGAATGGTTTCACTTCCATATGCCGGACTTTCCAGGAAGTCAACTTATAGGGCCAGCCTTTGCCATCGCTATCTTCTTCTACGGCGGGTTGCCGTTCCTTCAAATGGCTGTACCTGAAGTGCGGGATCGCAAGCCGGGAATGATGCTGCTGATTTCAATGGCTATCACTACCTCGTTTGCTTACAGCCTGTTTGCCGTGTTCGCTGCACCGATGAGTGGCTTTTTCTGGGAAATGGCGACGCTGATTGACATTATGCTGCTCGGACATTGGTTGGAAATGCGGAGTGTGCGCCAGGCATCGGGGGCATTGAACGAACTTGCCAAACTGATGCCCGACACAGCGGAACTTCTTGATGCCAATGGCGGGACAAAACAAGTTTCTGTCGCTGAACTCCACAGCGACGATCTTATTCTGGTTCGGCCCGGCGCGAGTATTCCAGCGGACGGAGAAATCCAGGATGGGCATTCCGATATTAACGAGGCAATGATCACGGGTGAATCTAAACCTGTCAGCAAAGAACCGGGCGGGAAAGTCATCGCAGGGACGATCAACGGCGATGGAAGTTTGCGGGTTCGGGTTATGGCGACGGGTGACAATACAGCTTTAGCCGGAATCATGCGTCTCGTTGATCAGGCGCAGCAAAGCAAGTCAAACACCCAGATTTTGGCGGATAAAGCGGCAGGCTGGCTGTTCTACATTTCGATTAGTGTCGCTATCTTGACGGCGATAGGCTGGACACTGGCAACGGGCTTCCAACTCAGTACGTTGGAGCGTGTCATTACGGTACTGGTGATTGCCTGTCCTCATGCCCTGGGATTGGCCGTGCCGCTGGTGGTCGCTATCAGCACATCGTTGGGCGCACGCAACGGGATTTTGGTCCGTAATCGCCTAGCGCTGGAGGCCGCACGTCTAATCGACACCGTTGTGTTCGATAAGACGGGGACACTCACCGAAGGGCGGTTTGGTGTGGTTGGGATTGCCGTAGCCGATGGCTGGACAGAAGATAGAGCAATTGCGCTCACTGCCGCTGTCGAAGGCGACTCCGAGCATCCTATCGCGCAGGGCATTCGCCACGCGGCGGAAGACCGAAAAGCAGCACCCGTCCAGGTGAAGGATTTTGAAGCGCTTAAAGGGCGCGGTATTCGCGCAACTTACGATGGGCATACCGTACATGTTGGTGGGCCGCGCCTGCTTGAAATGCTGAAGGTCAGTCTGCCCGATAAACTCGCTCAGTTTGCTCGACAAGCCGATGAAAAAGGGCAAGCGGTGGTGTACCTGCTTCAAGACAACCAGCCTGTTGCTGCTTTTACCCTTGCCGACGTGGTGCGAAAGGAAAGCAAAGCCGCTATTCAACGCTTGCATGAATTGGGTATACAGGTGGCGATGCTCACCGGGGATAGCCGAGCCGTCGCCAACAGCGTCGCTGTTGAGCTTGGCATTGATACGGTGTTTGCCGAAGTGCTGCCCGAAAATAAAGAGCAGAAAATCGCTGAACTTCAACAGCAGGGCAAGAAAGTGGCGATGGTTGGCGATGGCGTAAACGATGCGCCTGCACTCACTCGCGCCGATGTGGGGATTGCTATTGGAAGCGGGACGGACGTGGCGATTGAATCTGCTGGGATTATCCTGGTTCAGAGTAACCCCCTCGACGTGGTGAAAATCTTCGAGTTGAGCCGAGCAACTTATCGCAAGATGATTCAGAACTTGATCTGGGCAGCAGGATACAACGTGGTCGCATTGCCACTCGCCGCAGGGCTGTTAGCACCAGTCGGGATTCTCCTTTCACCTGCTATTGGTGCGCTGCTGATGTCAATCAGCACTATCGTCGTCGCCATCAATGCACAGTTATTGCGAGGCGTAAAACTGGGGGTGAACAACGCCGGGAAATAAAGTTCGCGGCGGGATTACTGCAAGCTAGGAAATTGAAAATCGGAAGTAACTATATGTCGGTACAAGACTCAGGGCGTGTGCTTCGTATTCTTTGGGCCGGACTGCGAGAGTACAGCGCGTATCGCCAGTTTGTGCGGCTCACCCCGAAACTGAAGCTGAAGCTGAAGAATCAGCATATTCCCCAGCGGTTTGTGAGCGCCTTACTGCGGCTTGGCCCAACATTCATTAAGATCGGGCAGATTCTCAGCACACGACCGGACATCTTACCACCAGAGTATGTTCAAGCGCTCGCTGTTTTACAAGAGCGAGTGCCACACTTTGCCTTTGACGACGTGGCAAGCATAGTGCGGGAAACCTTTGGTCAGGACATTAACCAGGTTTTCCAGTCATTTGAAGAACACCCTGTAGCATCGGCATCGTTGGCCCAGGTGCATTTCGCCGTGCTGCCCGATGGAACGGAAGTCGCCATAAAGATCCAGCGTCCGCATATTCGAGAAATCGTCAATCAGGATATGGCGATGCTGGCGTGGATGCTGCACATGCTGCACCGCTTGTTCCCGAAGCGCGTGGAACGATTGAATCTCGTAAATGGGTTTAACGAATTTAGGCGCTATACCCTCAACGAGCTTGATTTCTCGCTCGAAGGCAAAACGCTAGAGAAATTTCGTGAGAACTTCCGCGCGTGGGATGACATCATTTTTCCAACGGTCTACTGGAAATACACTGCGCCTAAAATCCTCACCATGTCGCGCGTATCGGGGCTGCGATTGAGTGAAGTATTAGACAGCTTCTCGGTCACGGAACGGAAAAAGCTCAACCAACGCATTATCGAGATGGAAATGAAAATGTTCATCTCCGATGGCTTTTTCCATGCCGATCTTCATCCTGGCAATATCTTTTTCCAACCAGACGGCAAAATAGTCGTTTTGGATGCGGGCATGTACGGCGAACTGACCGATAGTCAGCGTGATCGGTTCATGTTGTATATGCTGGGGGTGGCGCAAAAACAGACTCGCCGCGCCTTTTACCATTTGATCCGACAGTCCCAAAGACTCAGTTGGGCAGACGAAGAAGCCTTCTACCGCCAGTTTAAGGCGCTCGCTGACAAGTTTTATAGCAGTACACTTTTGGAAATGAGTTTCGCACGAGTATATCTTAACTTCTTTTTAATCGGGGCCAGGTGTGGATTTGTCTTCCCAAGTGACTTACTCCTGCACGCCAAAGCGATCACCACGGCGGAGGCACTGGCGTTCACGATGGTTCCTGATCTGAACTTCGTTGATGTGATTAAACCGATTATCGCGCGGGAATTCTTTCAGCGTGCCTTCGACTTTCCACGATTGCAGCGAAAAGTGCAGCAAATCTTGCCGGAACTCCTGCTCATGGGAGAGCTTCCCCCTCAAGAAGTTCAAGAAGACTATCACGAGGAAGTATCCGCTAACTTTTTGTGGACGACAGGCATAAAAGTCCTGTCCACCAAGCTCAACGAATTCGAGCAATCTGCCGGGTTGATGAAAGCCGTTGTGAATCCCTACGTGCGGAAGATTCTCGCGGATCAGTATACCGACACTCAAGTGGACGAAATCCTTGACCGTACCTGGCTCCGCTACCTCGATCTGGAACCTTCCATTCCTCCTCAGAAGACCTACGGTGCTCGTTTTACGGTTCATGCTGCTGCCGCTATCATCGCTATACATGAGGTCTTGACAGCACTGGGTCAAACCAAAGAAAACGCGACTGATCTTATCTATCAAATCGCTTGGGAGGTCTATACGGTCATGGGCGATCTGCCCTGGTTTGTTGGCGGCGCATTTACTCAGGACGGCTTTCAACGCCTCAAGTTGGCGACGGATGCTTTTCGCACATTACCGTTTGGTTCCCCAGCTTATCTCTGGCAAGACGTAGATGCGGGAGAAGGGGTGGTCGGTTTTGATTGCTTACGCTGTCCGGTAGCTGAGTATTTCGAGTCGCATAACCAATCCGAGCTTTGTGTCCAGACATTTTGCAAGCTGGATTTTCCACTCGCTGAACAGTGGGGAGCAACATTGGAGCGCACGGGGACAATTGCCAGCGGCGCACCTCGCTGCGATTTTCGCTGGCGACATATGTCGCGAAATAAATCACCGCTTCACCCTTAGATTTTGGAGAAGCGCTGTATAAAAAGCGAATAGCCGTGAGGAGAAGCATCAAACTATTATGCTCCAAGACCGAATTCGAACCTTTGGTATACTCCGCAATCTACACACCAGCCGTTCCCCGTTGACGGTTGGGAGTTGCCTTCATAAACTCGCTACGGCTTGCAGCGCTAACCACATGAAAAACTATCACTGCCTCAATCGCCGGTGGTCCAAGCGCTTTATCTTGCGCGATATTCCTACAAGTTCAGAATGTATCTTGAGCTTATGCAAAATGTATAACAACCTGTCTTCATTCAATCGTCAATGTCAGATTTGGAACCCTCTTGCGTCATTCCAATGACCTGTTTTTCGAGAGCATGTTCAATCTTACTCATGGATGTCGGCTCAAGCATGATCTGAAGTTCCTTATCCTGCGTCAAATCAATACCCTGCTTCTCAGCAATCGCACAAACCAGATGCATAACTTTGGTCAACTCGCGCTCGGTGAGCATATCCACTTGGAGATCAATTTCCTCTCTTAAATCTGCGATTTTGGATGAACGATTTTGCGAGATCAGAACAAAAATCGCCAGTACGATGGCCTCAAGGGACACAATCATGGTAAGGAGGCCAAATGGGAACGGGTCAAATGCGACACTACCCGGAATGATTTTGAGATTGATGACAATCCAAATAGCGAACCAAATCACATTAATCAGGAGGAATACGATGCTGCCAAAGATGGCCGTCATGAAATCTGCAATTTTCTCCGCAAGACTACGCTTCTCATCCTGCCTCGTTTTTAGGCTTCGAATGATTTCCCTATTTTGCTCTAGGTTATTTTGAAGGTAGCGGTTTTTCTCAGTGGATGCAGTGTTCTGAGACATGATGAATTCCCTTATAAATAACGTACTAATGAGCCTCACAATCGCGTCACATGCCTATTCTAGCGTGTTTGACCGCCTCGGCTACAAAAGCTCAGAAGCCCCTAGTCCGAAGGGTTCCGGCCTGCCGTTATCAGGTAGACTGGTGAGCAGTGTTCGAGTGCTGATTTCAAGGGGTGGCGTGTGAGCGAGGAGGGTAGATTTAGTCTGACAAAAACAAATAGTCGCCAAAGGGATGCAAATGACATCATTAAATGATCTAACAGCATGTGTTGAGGTAGAAGTTTTGCAACTACCGATGCAATTCACAACTCATCAATTGATTATATGGTTGGCAGAACGGCATCCAAATCTCTATGACCAAGCTCTAGCGAACTCTCCTCTTGATGTATCTCGGAGAGCTTGACAAGATGTAACTAGAATTTAGTAGTGTAGTGTCCCTTGCATAACAAGTACTGAAGACGATTGTGAAGTTGAAGAGATTGATTGGCGGGTTATCTCGACGCTTTCAAAGTTTGCAAATGGTTCTGAAAGCTGAATAATCAATGTTCCGTCGCCGTGGTTATTAATCTGAAGAACTCCGCCCTGAACACGGACCCCATTTTCCCGTACCAGCCACACTTGATAGGTGTCTCCCGAAGCCAAAGTCGAAAAGTTTTCACCATACACGAATCCAATATTTTCTTGAGCACCACACAGCATCATCGCCTCAGCATTCCCACCCTGCACTTGCCGCAGATCGACCCGTTGGGCTTTTCCGGCTCCGATCAAGGCCAAGACGGCATTGTGATCTTCCAGCAGTGAACTCATT
>JACDGI010000587.1:3041-5202 GCA_013821665.1 Anaerolineae bacterium | reverse complement strand
GACGTTGCGGATCCTAGGAGCAGTGGAGGACACTGTTTGATGCACTGGCAATACCCTAATTTAATGTCAGTTATGGATAAGCTCGATAACGGTCTTAATGCAGGTTTGAAAACTCGAACCAAACACACTTGACCTATGTAGCCTTTTTGTTCTAAAATAGATGTTGGTATTTCTTTGGGTACCACCACACTAATTGGTGGACATTAACCGCTGCCTGAAGAAGCAATAATGTGCGATTTTGAATTTGCATTTACTCCCTTCGACCTGAGGGAGAAGGGCTGGGGATGAGGGTTAATTTCGCCCTCCACCACTTAATGCAGTCCTATCTTTCTTATCTTCTATGTGGTTAATGTTCCTGCCGTATTTCTTTGCGCCTGTGCGAAGCCTCCTGTGGATTGCGTTAAGTTTTTTGCTTTTGCGCTTTCGGCGGATCACTCCCGTTCATCCGCCATGCACAAATGGCACAAAATGCAGCGGCGGATTTAGCCGAGCCATCCGCTGCACTGGCGGCAACAGCCGAGCATCCCGCCGTTCAAAAATGTCAATTCGGCGGATTGCTCCCTCACAGCCGCCTGCCATTTCGGCGGGAATTATGCAAAATATGCAGTAAATGCAGTAACAACTGCAATATTTACAACATTTGGGTCTACAAACGCACAAACCCCTTATCAATAACTGACGTTAATTTAGTGCTCTATTTTACGAGGAGATTTTCTTTCATTCCATTTTGTTGGGGTAATTCCACGCCCTTCTTAGTTGACATAGGTGTTTCTGTACGGCTCAATTATGCTCAATTGCGCCCAGTGTCCGGAGCGTCATTTTTTGAGCCTCAGTCAAGCCTCGAATACCTGTGATGTTCATGCGTTCATAAGGTCGATCCCGCCGTAGCGTTTGTAGATATTCACCACTCTCTAAATCCCAAAGCATAATTGCGCCATCCCCTCCACAACTTGCCAATATGCGCCCGTTAGGGCTGCGCCGTATGTTGTGAACTGCTCCGTGATGTGCTTGGATGACCCGAATACATTCTCCTGTTTGCACATCCCACCAACGCAGCAGACCGTCAATACCACCACTGATCAACTGTTGGGTAGTTACGCCCCATGTTACTGAATAAACAGCACTCGGATGTCCAAGGAAATTACGTAAGCGTTCGCCGCTTTTGGCATCCCACAGGAATAATTCACTACTATTATTCCCCGATACAATGTAATGCCCATCTGGGCTCCAAGTGATACGGGTCACTGCCCCTCGATGCGCTGACCAGCTTTGGGTCACGGTGCTTGTAGCCGCATCCCAAATATAGATAGCGCCATCACCCCCGCCTGTTGCAATTTTGCTTCCCTCAGGACTCCAGGTGAGGTGGAGATGGGAGGTTGGGAATGAATTCTGATTCCAATAATGCTCCTTAGCATTGATTTGAAATACCTGAATACCATGATTATGTGTTCCGGAGACAAATTGGGTTCCGTCAGCACTCCAAACTAAATCACCAAAGAAGATTGCTGGATCATCGGATTTCTGTAACACACGCAGGCAAATGCCTGAAACAGCATTCCAAATGCGTACGGTACCATCCCACTCGCTGCTAGCGATCCACTGCCCGTCGGGACTCCAACCGATTCCAGTGACCGACTCTCTGTGCCCATAGAGCGATTGGGGCGGCTTGTCTTCATTCACATTCCACAGTCCGATTGTGCTATCTTGACTCCCACTGATAAGCCTCTGACCATCGGGACTCCAGTCAATGACAAAGAAAAAATTTGAGTATCCTTTGATCAAACGGATACAATTTCCTTTGGTGACATCCCATAAGCGCAGTGAATCATCTCCTCCACTTAATAAACGATTCCCTTCCGGCATAAAAGCGAGTCCTGTAATCCCTTCTGTATGACCTTGAAGCGCGGTTCGATAGTGACCCTCTTCAATATCAAATAACCAAACCATCCGGTCAATTCCGGCACAAGCAAGGGTACGCCCATCGGGACTCCATGCCACACGCCCGATTCGCGCGATATGTCCAACAATTTGCAGCTTCAACTGAAGTTGTCCGTCCATCATTTCCCACAGACTAACCGTACCATCGATGCTGGAACTGGCAACGAGATTTCCATCAGGTGAGATCGCCAGTCCATCGACAAAAGTTGAATGTGCCTTGAAT
>JACDGI010000587.1:0-3031 GCA_013821665.1 Anaerolineae bacterium | reverse complement strand
CCGCTGACGATCATCCTCCCATCAGGGGTCCAGTTGATACCAGTTCCCGTGACTTCTGCTTCGTGTGGAAGAGTCTGAAGTTGTGAACCACTCGCAACATCCCATAAACCAATCGTTGCATCGCTGCTGCCTGTTGCCAATATGCGTTCGTCAGGCGAGAAGGCGAGACTATTAACATGCGAGAGATGCTTTCTCGACCATCGCAATGTACCGGTCTTGACATCCCACAACTTCACAGTTCCATCCCAACTACCAGTCGCGATAGAAGCGGCATCTGCGGTAAATCTAATCGCCCAAACCATGTCGCTATGTGCGCGCCATGCGTTGTAAACGGTTAGGCCGTTAGCTGTCCAAATCATGACCTCGCCTTGGCTGCTGGAACCCGCCCAATACTCACCGGATTTGCTGACATCAACCGCTAACACCGCACTAAATGTCTGGGTAAAAATATTATCTTGAATGAGTGCGTTGGCTAATGAGGTGTCTTGCATATCCACCTCTTGCAGATAGGCACTTCGCAAGTTCAGCCCTGATAAATCTAATCCGCGTAGATGTCCTCGATGCAAACGGAGCAGTGCCAACAGGTTAGCGGGTGCATAGCCGTCAGAATGATTTGTCTTTGCAGTCGATTGGAGTTGAGCGAGAAGTGCGAGCAATCGTTCCTCGACACTATCACGCCGCAGGTAGATAATATACAAGTAATCAAGGATTGGAGTAGCAATGAGTCGCGCCTGTGTTTGCCGTACATATTCTCTGGCTTGAGTCAGCATTATTCCGTAATCAATAAGGTGTGATAGTTGCCCGTTTTGGATTTCATTGGTTACACGCTCAATAATCAAGGTTGTTAGATATTCCAATATCACCGATTGCAGTGTGAAACTACCCGGTTGTAAACCGCGTTCAATCAGAGATCGACGACGCAGTGACTCAATCACTTCCAGCAGGCGACCACGGGGTACGGGTATAACCAACAATTTGGAGAGATCGTCTAGCGAAAGCGGCTCGCGCATGATCGCTAACCATAACAAGCAACTTTGCTCTAGCGCTGAAATTTTTGTGAACTGCTCACTCAATAATTCGCGCACACCTCCGAAAATGATTTCACCTTGTTCCAGAAACAGCGCGATCACACCATCAAATAAATCAACAATGGTTTGTGCCACAATTTTCAAAGCCAGCGGATTACCGGCATAAGCTTCGATCAATTGCGCGTGTTCTTCTGGGCTACCGAATACATCTTTTTCGGCTAATAAGTGCTCGCAAGCCTCACTATCCAGCCGCGCTAGCTTCAAGACTCGAACTGTCGATTGGCTGCCTTCCAGCGCAATGAGATCAATCGGTTTTTCGCGGCTGGTCATCATCACACAACTGCGATGTTTAGTTTCAGCGCTCAGGCGCAGGAATTGGGCAAAACTTTCATAACCGGGACGCATACGACCCTTGCCTGCACCTTCATCAAGCACCGATTCTAGGTTGTCTAATACAATCAGCGTTCGCTTATGCCGCATTTGATCAAGCATCGCACCCATTCGTTGATCAATATTCGTGCTTGAATCTTGAAGTGTCTCTGGCGAAAGAATTTGCAGTAAATTTTCTAGCAGCGCTTCACAGGTGGGCAAATCACGCAGCGAACGCCAGATAACTACCTCAAAACTTTCAGCCGTTTGGTGCATCAGGCTTACGGTCAGCGCTGATTTGCCGATGCCACCCATCCCCAGCACACTCACCACTTGACAGTGTTCCTCAATGATCCATTCTTTTAATAGATTCAATTCCCACTCACGCCCGTAAAAGTTCGTTACGGCCAGCGCGTCACCCCAATCTAGATGCCGTCCGCTGGATGTCGAAACAGGAGCGGGTGGAGGTGCGCTAAACTCTTCGTTGGTATGGGATACAAGGATGCTAGCTGGCCCGTCTGCGGGTGGCGTAGTGGGTTGGGGCAATACCTCACTTAAGGGTAACTCGCTGAGAATCGCTTCGAGTGGTAGTTCGGTTGCCGCCTCCCACAATTCTGTGAAGGGTTCTACTCCCAATCTGGTTCGAAGGCTGCTGAGCGTATTCTCCATGTCCATTTGATCGGCAGGACGCAGCGGTATGCCCATCTGCACACGCAGCGCGGAGGTTGTGCTAAGGAGTCGGACAGCGATTGCCATTTGCCCTTGCCGCGTCACAACGCCTGCCAGTGCTTCCATAGTCGAGGCCACCAGCAAACGAGGCCCAATCACTAATGCCAGCCGCAGCGCTTCGGTTAAATCTCTCAGGGCTGCGTCGAGTTGCCCCCGTGCCTGCAAGATATAAGCGGCGGTAATCAGAACTTCCGCGACGCTTCCATCGGCACGCAGGCGGCGAAACAGCGCTTCACTTTCACTAACCAATGAAAATGCTTTTGCTAAATCAGCTTCGAGATAAGCGGCCTGTGCGAGATTGTTGAGCGAAAAGCCAATCGCCCATTGCAAGCCCAAATCACGCGAGATAGCGAGGCTTTGCTCACAATATTTCCAGACATTTGCCGTATCTCCTTGATCGCGGGCGACATCGCCTAAGCCGAGAAATCCGGCGGCAAGTCCCTCGCGGTCGCCAATAGTGCGATGCAATTCGACGCACTCCTCGAACAGAGCGATAGCTCGCGCGAATTCGCCTTGTTCACGCAGTACCAGTGCCATCTCATAAAGCGAATTTCCCAAACCGCCACTGCTCAGGCTGCCGCGATCTCCCATCGCACGATAGCGCGATAACGATGCTTCGAACAGTACAGTTGCTTGTTGATATTGACCTGCTGCCCGTGCTTGGCGGGCTTCAGTAGAGAGCAGGCGGATTTCGCCCTCTGTTTCACCCAGCATACGACCCAGTGTAATGCTCTGTTCATAAAGTTGTTTGGCATGGGCATAATCGTGCTGGTCAGAGGCCATCCACGCGGCGGTATGCATCGCCCGTAATCGAGCGCTCATACTCTCAGAATCAGAATTATTGCCGGAGCGCCCTAGGAGTTCTTCCAACCATGTACGACCCTCACCATAATAACCTCGCCGCC
>JACDGI010000586.1 GCA_013821665.1 Anaerolineae bacterium | reverse complement strand
ATATTTGGTGGCGCTGTGAACCACCAAATCAATGCCCCACTCTAATGGACGCTGGTTGATAGGTGTCGCAAAAGTACTATCAATCATCGTCAAGACACGATGTTTCTTACCCAGTTTAGCTATGCGATCTAAATCCGCAACGCGCAGATAAGGGTTCGTGGGGCTTTCGGAAATAATGACGCGGGTTTTCTTAGGGATAATGGCGGCTTCCATTGCTTCATAGTCGCCCATCGGAACAACTGTAGTTTCAATACCAAAGCGCACGAGGAATGTCTGGCAGAACTGGCGCGTGCGGCGATAGCAATCGTCCGTCATGACGATATGCGAACCGGAGGGCAACATAGCGAGCAAGGTTGATGTAATGGCTGCCATACCAGAAGCGTAAAGTACGGCTTCCTCGCCTGAGTCCAGCGCCGCCAGTTTGCGCTCGACGGCGTTTACGGTTGGATTACCATAGCGTCCATATTCTTCACGATCAGGGTCATGGTCATCGCCTTTACCCCAAATCCGCTGTTCCATGAAGTCAATGACTTCGCTGGTATCTCCAAACGTGAAAGTGGCTGTTTGGACAATTGGTGTACTCAACGAGTTATAGGCTTTACGCCGCTTGGTACCACCATGTACAGCCCGCGTACCTGCACCTTGTGGGCCGTGTGCATTTTCCTTCTCGGCATCCTGCTGGCTTTTATCCAAATCTTTCAGCGACACGTTTATGCCTCCCAACCCATTGAAATAAAAAACCCGGCTTCGAATAGAAGAACCGGGTTTGCTTTACCGATAAAAAAGACTTTCGCTAAAAGTCTTTGAGTTGATTCCTGTGCTGATGAACAATCAGGTAATCACTCTCATCTGTCAGGTCATACTGTTCACTGACGGATTTGGCACCTTCCCATCATTTGGGGGTTGCCACGGTGTCGTAGGGCCGTTCCCTCAACCGTTCTTCATAAGAGTGTGTGTTATTCAGTTGTTATGAGCAAAAGAATAGCACAGGCTCATCAAAAGAGCAAGCGCCTGAGCGAATCCAAATCATAGTATAATGGCAGGTGCAGCGTCAGGTACGGAGCTCCTTATGAGACTAGAATTAATGATAATGAGCGGGGTTGAGGATGGGCTGCGCCTCAGTTACAACATCGAAAACGGCGACGGACAACTCGACGAAGACAAAAATAGTTGGAAAATCAGTATTGGGCGCAAGGAAGACAGCGATGTTTGCCTACGGAACGACTCGTTTATTTCGCGCCAGCACGCCTATATTTGTTGGGAAGACAACCATTGGTGGCTGGAAGATTGCGAGAGTACGAACGGCACGTTTGTCGAACATGCGGACAGCGATGCACGCGTAAAAGGCGCTATTCCCATTGAAACAAGCCAATTATTCCGGGTCGGTCATACATGGATGCGAATAGAAGAAGTAGACGTGTAAGCCATGCTGGTTATTAGCCTAAAAGATATTTTGATTAATGCCCGCCAAGAATCGGTGCAAATGAGGCATCATTATCTTGGCGTTGAACATCTTTTTATTGCAATGCTGCAAATTCAAGGCGGGATCACTGCCAGTATTATTGAAGATTATGGTTTCGCGCCTGAATACGTTATTGATGCGATCCGCCGTAAGACAGACAAGGGTACCAATCAGCGTCTATGGGCGGGCTTCCCTTATACACCGCGTACCGATGTCGTGTTGGACATTACAACCGATTTGGCGATGGATAGCCATCTAGCGGAAGCTACAGAACGTGAGCTGCTCATTGCGATTCTCAGCGAGCATGACAGTTTACCAATCCGTGTTTTGCAAGCACTTGGCATGAATCTGAAAGCAGCAACGTTAGCAGCCATCGGCTATGACCCTAAACGCGAACCACAAACGCCTGACATCAATGTGATGTTCGCCGAAACTTACGACACATCGCAGCCCATTCAACGGGAACAGCTTTTTGTGCTGCGGCGCATGTTCGTCGGGCACAAAATGATCCGCATTGAACAACGTCTAACGGGATTTAGTGGGGCGCTTGTGCTGGTGGTCACACCCATCAATGCCGACGATCATGAGGATGCGCCGGTAGTCGTCAAAATTCACGAAGCAGATGCCATCCTTGATGAAGTGCAGCGTTTTGAGGCACACGTCAAAAGTTCGCTGCCATTGCAAACCGCGCGGTTGGAAGACAGTCCGGTTAAGCCCGAAAATTCAGAACTAGCAGGTATTAAATATACGCTTGTCGCCCATTCTGGCGGTATTCCGATGGATTTGCGCCATCGTGTAAAGGCCAGTGGCCCGATGGAACTGGGCAAGCTGCTCGAAAAAGAGCTTTATGCCCAATTTAAGATCACATGGTGGCAGCAAAAGCGACCATTCCGTTTTCAAGCGTGGAAAGAATATGACTGGTTGATGCCTCCCCTGCTGACACTGGACTTCATCCCTGATAATGATCAGCCGGAAATGCCACTCGTCGTTAAGGTGCCCGTCAACCGTGCCAAATTAAAAACCAAGCTAACTGAATTAAAATTTGGTGACGATGTAGTTCTGGAAAATTTCACAGTCCAGAAGGTTGACCAGCAGAACAATATCCTAAAGCTGGCCGTTGGATTTGGGAGTGAAGCCGATAAACGTGCGTATAAGATCGAAATGCGCGGCGTAAATGGACATTCAAAATCGTTTTATCGGGGCGAGGTGGTTGAGCGTCTGGCTGGCACCGTTTGGAAGACACGCGCAGATTTGATGTTGGATGCCGTGCGCGATCTCGAACCAGATTTTGAGCCGGATGATCGCTGGATCAGTTTGGATGAGATGCAGCTTCCTAATCCGCTGCTGGCCTACGAAAATTTGCTTGACCGGCACATCAATGGGTCGATGAGCAAGATTCACGGTGATTTACACCTTGGGAATATTCTGGTGGGGCCAAACAATAGCATTTGGCTGATTGACTTTGGTCACACACGCGATGGGCATACCCTATTTGACTGGGCCACTTTGGAAGTCAGCCTGCTCGGTGACGCACTCATGAGTACATTCGACTCCGAGTGGGCTACGGTGCGCAATGTCGTCAAATATTTAGTGGCGATGGAAAGTGGACATGCAATAGACGGAGCCAGTGAACAGATTACAATGCTGCTCGGCTCAATTAAAGCGCTGCGGAATATTGTGCGTGAGTGTTTATCAACCGAAGATAACTGGTACGAATACTACATTGCCTTGGCGCTATGTGCGCTGCGAGGCATTACATGGAAGACGATGTCACTCGGCGGACGACGGATGTTGTATTTAATGTCGGCGATGGCGATCTTCGAAATGAACCGCAAGTATTTGAATACGGCTCTCGAAACACCATCGCCGGATTTGACGGATGTTCTTCCCATACGGGTTGCGACACCCAACCCTAAAGAATAATCCTCTTATAAGTTGCTTAAAACCGTTTGTGTATACTCGGTCGTGCTGATGTAAGCATCACCACGAGTGACAATATCGGCTGTGCGAGCGCCGGATGCCAGTGTTGCATCGATAGCGGCTTCGATGGCTTTGGCTTCAGTTTCCAATCCTAACGTGTAACGCAAGAGCATGGCAGAACTGAGAATAGTTCCGGTTGGGTTAGCCTTACCCTGCCCTGCAATATCGGGAGCCGAACCATGAATCGGCTCATAGAGGCCAAAGGTTCCGGCGCCGAGTGAAGCTGAAGGTGACATACCCAGTGAACCACCTAAGACCGAAGCCTCGTCACTGAGAAGATCCCCAAACATGTTACTGGCAAGAATCACATCAAAGCTGGCAGGACGCGTGATCAGATACATGGTGCAAGCATCAGCCAAAACATGTTCGAGTTCAACATCGGGATAGTCTTCATGAACTTTAGTGACGGTGCGTCGCCAAAGACGTGAACTCGCCATCACATTAGCCTTATCGACCGATGTCACTTTCTTACGACGACTTTGGGCGGCACGAAAGGCGACATGGGCCACACGTTCGACTTCGGCAACGGTATAAATTTCGGTGTCATAAGCAGTATCGCCATCACCTTGATCTTGACGCGGGCCAAAGTAGAGGCCGCCGGTCAACTCGCGCACGAACACCATATCCACGCCTTCGAGAAACTCAGGACGCAGCGGAACATGCTGATTCAGTGCTGCATAGGTTTTGACGGGACGTAAGTTGGCAAAAAGTTCAAAGTGCTTACGGACTTTGAGCAAACCCTGTTCGGGACGAACGGCTGCACTGGGATCTGACCATTTGGGGCCGCCAACCGCGCCAAGTAAAATGGCATCTGACTGTTCGCATGTTTTGACAGTTGATTCAGGACAAGCATCTCCAAATTGGTCGATGGCAATGCCACCCATTGGTGCTTCGTTGAAGGTAAATTCATGACCATATTTCGAAGCAATTTTTTGCAAGACCAAGATGGCCTGCGAGGTGACTTCGGGGCCAATACCGTCACCGGATAAAACCGCAATTGTCGCTTTCACTCTGTGTTCTCCTCATAAAAACGGGCTGGAAACTCGCCAGCCCGTAACAATTTCAGAATAAACCGATAGCGTATCAAATCTTGCCTAAATTGGCGACTGTCCGTTCATTCTGGACGTTGCCCGTGTTCAAAGTGGTCTTTGGCTCAAAGAGCATGATATGAACTTCTTCCGGCGCAACGGGCATGTGTTCGACACCATGCGGAATAATCACGAATTCGCCTTCATCCAACCACAAATCTTGGTCGCGAAGTTTCATGAGCAGATGACCTTTGACGACGAAAAACATTTCGTCTTCGCCTTCATGGTGATGCCAAACAAATTCGCCATGTAACTTGACCAATTTGACTGCCGAGTCGTTGACTTCACCAACGATTTTGGGACTCCAATGGTCGTTAAAGAGTGCCAATTTGTCAACCAAATTCACTTTTTCGATAGCCAATTTAGTCTCCCGTAGTCGCTGTGACAACAGGCGATTGTGCTTCACGGGGCGCGATTACGAGGCCATATTCGACACTATCAACCAACGCTAACCAACTGGCTTGAATAATGTTTGCCCCAGCACCAACGGTACTCCAACGGGTGTGATGATTTTGGGTGTCGATCAACACACGAGTGGTGGCGGCTGTGCCATTGTTACTATCAGGGATACGGACTTTGTAATCTGCCAATTGGAAGTCAGCAAGCTGCGGATAGCGCGGGATAAGTGCTTTACGTAAGGCAAGATCGAGGGCGTTTACAGGGCCATTTCCATC
>JACDGI010000585.1 GCA_013821665.1 Anaerolineae bacterium | reverse complement strand
ACATCACGCACAGCCGCTTTCGCACCCAGCGTTCCGAAGGTGATAATGGCCGCGACTTTGTCTTCACCATACTTCCGTGCCGTGTAATAGATCATTTCTTCACGACGGTCATCGGGGAAGTCCATGTCAATATCCGGCATACTGACGCGCCCCGGATTCAGAAAGCGCTCAAACAGCAGATTATTCTGCATCGGATCAATGCTGGTGATGCCCAACGTATAAGCCGCCACACTGCCTGCGCCGGAACCGCGCACATTCCACCAAATATCCGCATGGCGGGCAAACTGGCACAAATCCCACACGATGAGGAAGTAGGTGTTAAAACCCATTTTATCGATGATGCCGAGTTCGAAGTCCAGTCGCTCACGCAAATCAGCATCGTCGGCGCGGCTGCCAAAGCGCCATCGCATCCCCTTGTCACACAGATAGCGCAAATAGGTGGTTGAGTCATAGCCTTTAGGAACGGGGAATACCGGCAGATGATACTCTTTGTCATCAAGATTAACGTCGCACATCTCAGCAACTTTGAGCGTGTTGGAGAGTGCTTCCGGCGCGGCATCACCAAAGAAGCCATACATTTCCTGCTGGGTCGTCAGATGATAGCTAGCATCCGACATCCGCAAACGGTCCGTATCGGTTTTGAGCGCGCTGGTCTGGATGCACAGCAATGTATCGTGGGGATCATAGTCCGTATCCAACACATAATGCACATCGTTGGTCGCGACCAGACCGACATTGGTGTGGTTAGATTTGCCATATTCCAAAAGCCATTTGTTCAGCGTTTCCAATTCGGGAATATCGTGCTGCTGAAGTTCGAGGTAGAAATTTTCTTTGCCAAAAACTTCTTGATACCAACCGATGAGTTCGCGTGCTTCATCATCGCGGCCTTCCATAATGGCGGTTGGGATTTGTGCTGCCAAACAGCCGCTGGTTGCAATCAATCCTTCGGAGTGTTTCGCGAGCAATTCACGGTCAATACGTGGACGATAGTAGTAGCCGTCGAGTTGGGCAGCACTCGCCAATTTCAGCAGATTTTTATAGCCGACCTGATTTTTCGCCAGCAGCAGCATATGATACGGGCGCTTATCGAGTTTAGCATCACGATCACGCATTGAACGACGTGCAAGATACGATTCGACACCAATAATCGGTTTAATGCCAGCACTTTTAGCCGCACGATAAAATTCCATCACCCCGAACATGGTGCCATGATCGGTAATCGCCAGCGAGGGCATATTAAGCTCTTTGGCACGGTCAACCAGCTTGTCGATGCGGCTTAAGCCATCGAGCAATGAATATTCCGTATGAACGTGAAGATGGACAAAATTCTGATCAGTCATATGGGTTCAAATCCCAAAATCAATGTGTGTTTGGAGTGGACGAAGCGAACATCTGTTATAGGAAATGATTATAGCACTGCTGGCGGTGGAAGCTAGTTTTGACTTGGGCTAACGGGACTCGCGTTGGCACCAAATGGCGATCAATACCCATGTAACCGATACGACAGCATTACGCACCGACAAGAAGGTAATCTCATCGAGAATGGCTGCGCCCATAAAAAAGAAGGCGATGACCAGCGCAGCAAAGCTCAGATTAGAAAAAACAGGTTTTGAGAATTTCATTGTATAGATCCCTAAAGGATGATGGTCATTATAGCATTTTCAACATATAGTTGCTCTGCAAAACCACGCAAAATAGGAGTCTCTGCAACCGTGTAATTCATGTGCTGCTCAGAACAATCATACTCATTTCCCACGTCATTGTTTTATACTAAATGCACATAAAATAGGAATCCGATTACAATAACATTATGCCAGAACTACCTGAAGTTGAAACCGTTGTACGTGGTTTACGCGAGCCGCTGGTTGGACGGCGGATTGAAAGCGTGTGGTACGAACGCGAAAAAGTCATTCAAATGCCCAGCGCTGAACAATTCCGCGCACGGATTGTCGGGCAAACGGTCAATGCGATTAAACGCCGTGCCAAGTATATCTTGATTATGCTTGACCACGACATATTGGCCGTTCATTTGAAGATGACAGGACGCTTGTCTGTAGCTGCGCCAGAAAACCAACCCCCTGAAGACCGTTGGATTCGTTTGCGGCTAGGGTTGGATAATGGTGAGGAACTTTGCTTTTCAGACGCACGCCGTTTCGGACGGGTGTATCTGGCAAGCACTCTAGAAGAGATCACACCGAAACTAGGGCCAGAACCGTTAGAAGATGTATTCACACCTGAGGTGCTGGCGCAGCAATTGCGAGGGCGCAGTAAGCTGATTAAAGCGCTGTTGCTCGACCAATCCTTTGTTGCGGGTGTGGGCAACATTTATGCCGATGAAGCCCTTCACCGTGCCGGTATTCATCCCAAGCGCACGTCGGACAGCCTAACACGAGCCGAAGTTGAACGGTTATACGGCACGATCCGAACGGTACTGAACGAAGGTATCGAGCGTCAAGGCGCAAGCATAAACTGGTATCGAAAACCCGATGGTACAAAGGGTCAGTCTCAAGATCACTTTTACGTCTATGGCCGTGAAGGTGAACCGTGCCTAACCTGCGGCACGCCCATTATCAAGATTTGGGTCGCGCAGCGTGGTACGCATTATTGTCCGCAGTGTCAGCCGGAGAGATAAACTATGTCGAGTGATTTAACAGAATTTATGAGCCAAGGCTTCATGCGAGCCATGTTACCGCTGATATGTGTTATCGGATTACTGCTGATTGCGACCATAGCAGCGATTGCCTATTCGCGATGGCGCAAGGCACAACAAGCGCTTAATAAACCTACATCACCGAGTTTTGTGAGCGCGAACGATTATGCGTTTAGCAACCACGATATGCCTGACTTAAACCTGTTGATGCATACCCCAACAGCGCCACCCACACCGGCTCCTATGCCAGTGAAACCTGCTCCAGAGGTTATCGCACCGGCTCCTATTCGATCTGCCCGTAAAGGTACCTTCACGGTCGTACCTAAAGATGGCGGTTCTACCGAAGCGGTTGAGGTCATGACCATCTTACGCGATGTTGTGGACGGCAAGCTGATCGTTCAAATGGGCGAAAAGTCTTATTACAACATCAATACGGACACCGAATTCAAGGAACGCTTCGGCAAATTGATGCGTGAAGTCGGTCAGTTAGTGGGTAAAATCGCACCATCGACAATTGAAGCGGAAGCATTAAGTGCATCTGCCGAACCGGAAATAGACTCAGCGCCACTGCCTTCCGTCAGCGATTTGATGCAGTCCAACGAGCCAGTGTTCCTCGCCCCAAAGAAGCCACCGGTCACACCACCGGCAGCGATGGGTGGAAAACTTCCCGGCGATTTGCCCAGTTTTAAGTTAGACGACAATCCGTTACAAAAGCTCAAGCGCGGACAAAAAGCAGATTTGCCACCTGTACCGGAAATCAACATCGCCGGAGCAATTGAGGCTTATCTGCAACACAAAATTAGTCTGACACCGGATTATACAGGTCGCAGCATCCATATTTATCCTGCCCCGGGTGGTGGCGTGAGCATCGAAGTGGACGGTAAATATTTTGAGGCGGTCAGTGATGTGAGTGATCCTGCGGTACGCGAGTTTCTTTCCGATACGATTGCCGAATGGCAAGACCGGCACTAATCAACATTCAGTCGATGGGAGCTAGGTTCCCATCGACTGCTTAATGGCTTAAACGAACGGCTCGTCGAGCGCTACAACCGAGGCTTTTCCCTCTTTGCCCATGACATAATGTCCAACGGCACGTTGAGGATCGTGGCAAAAGATCAACAGGGCATCCGTTTCCAACGCCCACTGCTGCCAATGACGTTTGGTCTCCAAGGTTTCCAACGGTTCAACATCATAGCCGGTCATCCAGCCCAAACGCTCGAAGTGAATGGCATAACTCGCCAAATCACATACGAAAAGTGCTTGCTGCCCCTGACTTTCAAAACGAATACTCATATGGGCTGGCGTATGACCCCGCGTGACGTGTCCGGTGATGCCGGAGAATATTTCCGTATCCCCCTCCAACAAACGCATTTGGCCGGACTCATACAGCGGTTGGTAATTGATGGGGAAATAAGTGGCGCGTGTGCGTTCATTGGGGTACATCGCGTCTTCATATTCGCGGCGTTGCACCACATACTCGGCATTCGGAAACGTTGCCACGACTTTCCCTGCCTCATCGTAACGCGTGTTACCACCTGCGTGATCGCCATGTAAATGTGTATCAATCACCAGATGAATATCTTCAGGCGTGAGATTAAGCCGCGCGAGGGCATCCGTCATATTGCCATTCGGACGCTGAAGCTGCATAAAATTTTTTTGTTTATCAGTAAGTTTGTCGCCATGTCCGGTATCGACCAAAATATTGTGATCACCGATCTGCACCAGCAAGCAGTTATGAATCATCGATACGAGATGGTTTTCGTCGGGCGGCATGAGTGGCGACCATAGCACACGGGGTACAAGGCCGAACGCTCCACCCGGATCAACCTTAATCACCGACTCGTTAATCATATGCAGACGAAAATCACCGACTTGAAGCATAGCAGAACCTTTTTTAGTGCAAGCGGATCATATCACGAGGTCACGATGCCTAAGGCGGATTCAAATTGAGCCACGAGCAGTTTACGCTCATCGGCTGGCAAAAAGGCCGCGTGCGCCGCATTGAGCATATGCCGTTTAACATCATCAAAAGTCAGTGTCATGAATTCGAGGGCGCGCACAAGTTCGTCGGTGAGTGTAATATCGCTCACCAAAGGATCATCCGTGTTGATCGTGGTTGCCACCCCATGTCGGTATAAACGGCTGAGTGGATGCTGCGACCAATGGGCGACTGCGCCGCTATGCACATTACTCGTCGGGCAGACTTCTAGCACAATGCCTTGCTCAATTAACCAGTCACACAGCGCGAGGTCTTCAATGGCCCGCACACCATGTCCAATGCGGTCAGCCATCAACAGCGCGACTGCCGAACGGATATTTTCTGATGAGCCCCATTCACCCGCATGAATGGTCAAACCTAAATTTTCATTTTTTGCTCGCTCGAACCAACCCTGAAAAGGTTCTGCCGGAAAATCCTTTTCATTACCCGCCAAATCAACAGCCACAATGTAAGGGCTGCGGTAGGCCAGCACTGCATCCAGTGTCAAATCAGCAATGCTTAAACTTTCGTGCCGGTTTACCGACACAATCAAGCGCACTTGAATATCGTACTGGACT
>JACDGI010000584.1 GCA_013821665.1 Anaerolineae bacterium | reverse complement strand
GTCCAAAGCAGCAAGTATGCAACCTTATTCGGTATACCGATAGCCTATTTGGGGTTCGCAACTTATCTGGTGATTGGCGCTTTGTTGCTCCTGCAAAATCGAGTGTCATTTTTGCAGGAATACGGCGTGATGATTGAGTTCGGGGTTATCATGTTCGCGTTCTTATTTTCTGCGTGGCTGGTATACCTACAAGCGTTCCAGCTCAAGGCGTTTTGCATGTGGTGCTTATCCCACGAATTAACAATGACCCTACTCTTTGTGGTTTCAATCCTACGGCTCAAACGCAGCCTGAGCTAAGCGTTCAAAATAAACGCAAAACGGGGCACATTTAAGCCCCGTTTTGAAACTGTATCGATTTGCTGACTGATGACTGTAGCTACTGTGAGTGACTGCGCAGTGTACGTGCGATAATTTCATCGCGCTCACGAGTCATCTTTTCACGACGTTCACGCTCTTTATTTTCCTGACGGCTGCGTCCCGATTTCTTATCGTCCATTGCACCGCGCAAAGCCAGTTCCATTGCGGTCGGAACAGCTTCTTCTTGTGTCTCTTCAATGACTGGTATCGGTTCCTGTACAGTCTTCATGCTCAAATCAATCTGGCGTTTTTTGGAATTCACGCGCAGGATGCGAGCTTGGACGGTATCGCCAACTTTAGCAATGTCCGAAGGCGAATTCACAAAATTATCAGAGAGTTCGGAAACGTGGATCATAGCTGGACGTTCCGCACCGATGTCCACAAATAAGCCAAAGTTTTCCATGCGAACGACTTTGCCGCTCACGGTCTCACCCTCTTTGAGGTCATCCCATGTGAAGTCCGGCGGTTTGACCAGCGAAAGCTGAACACGCCCCGCATCAGCATCCACTTTTAAGACGTAAACTGTAATTTCTTCGCCAACTTTAACCACATCACCGACGTTGCGAACATTTGCCTTACCGAGTTGCGAAATGTGCAGCAAGGCATCATGTCCAACGCCAATATCTACAAAAGCACCGTATAATTCTAGGCGCTTGACTGTGCCTTTCACTTCCATCTTTGGTGACAATTCAGCCACCGACTTAGGCGCAGATGTCGTTGTTTCTTCACTCATAATCGTTCCTTGCTACTCCGTTTAAACCTGTATCGGCCACTTGCCGTAATAAACCTGTGATACCGCGTAACTAAGGTGTTGCTTCAGCGGTTGCTTCGGTCGTCGCCTCAGGAGTGCCAGTCGCCTCGGCTGTGGACGCAGCGCTGCCAGCCTCTCCAGTAGGTGTAAGGGTGATACTCTGTGTAATTTTAAAGTCCGGTTTTGGATTATCCGGCGCATAGGCCGTAAATGGTTGATAACCCTTCCAACCATAGAGGCTGCTTAGTTTCACACCCAATTCCATACGATCCGGTGTCGTGTAATAGACACCGATGATTTCACTTTTTTCACTTAATGCGCCGGATGTTGCGCCCGCAACAAATGCGAATACGATCATATTCTGTTTGGGATAAAACAGATTGATAATCGCTTGGTCGTCAGTACCGGGCGTTCCCAAAACATAATCCGGCTCGCCACGTACATCGATAAGCTGCTTGACGGTAAGATCAGGTGCAATCTGCAAGAAAATCGAACTTACAGTCTTGCCATCTTCGGAGATAACTTGGCAGCAAGACTCACCACCGGTTGGTTGCCAACTGGCACCAATAGCATTCCCAGAGTCGGGAATAGCTTGCGTCTGCGGATCATCTAAGTCCGTCTGGTCTTGGAGTATAACGAGTGCGTCGCTCCATTTGGTCACGCCGGGGGTGATCCCACGCCAGCAAGGCGAATCACATTTTTCGTCTTTTGTAATGACGCTGCTATCTTTAAGAAATTTAGGGTTACGCAAAAGGGGTGCTGGGGAACACGCTGCAAGTAAGACAATTACGAGCAGAACACCCGGCAATAGGAGACGTGACTTCATATTAAAACGCACTTTCAAGGTCAGGCTACCAATACATCAGCAAAAAATAGGGGCAGTTTGATAAACCGCCCCCGTATTGTACAGCCTTTTATTGCTAATTCAACCGTAGAGTCAGACGATAGTCACCAGCCGTTACACCGTACTGACCACCGAAATGGGTCGCGATAACGGTATACTTTCCATCAACTGGTAGCACGAAGTTGTTGATGAGCGAATTGTTGGTATCGGCAGCGGCATCATCATTCTGTGTGACTTGATCGCCGCCGGGGCCAATCAAGAAAAGTACAGAATCCAGCGTGCCATTGAGCCGCTCCATACTGACCGTTGCAACCTGACCGGCTTTGCCATCGAACACATACACATCAAACTTATTATTAAGGCGAATGCTTCCGGTAGCGGGTTGAGCAGTGGTCAATGTCGGTGCAAGGGGCATTTCGGCTACAACACTTGTCAAGAGCGAAGCTGCATCAGGCTTCTGTTTGGTTCCAAAGATACCACCATCACCGGCTGTGATTTGACCATCGAGACCAATATTGTAACTGATGACATAGCGCTGATCTGCTGGCAAGAGTTCGTTTTTCTGCAACACGACGTTGCCATTGGCAACGACGGTTAGCACAAATTGAACGGGAGTCGTGTCGTTACAATTGCTCTGGTATAAGACTTCAATCTCGTATGAACCCGCCGTTGGCAAACGACCTTCAGGCCAGTAAATGTATGATACGGGTGATGTACCATTTGAGGCTTGGCAGTTGTTATTGCCATTGGCAGCTAACGTACCGCCGCTCGGAATGGTGGGCTTATCATCATAAACCGAGTCGCCCTGCGGATCACGCACGAGCAGTTGAATATCCGCCGCAGTAGACCATTGTAAACTCACTTCAACCGAACCGCGCGACACGTTCGCGAAGGTCGGAACCTGAACGGTGGTGGTTTGCGTTCCGGTAGCGGTAGCAGTCACCGCGCCAGCCAAGGTCAGTGTATAGCCACCTTCTGTACCACCCAGCGCTTGACCGTATCGTGTTGCGATCAACGTATAAGTCCCAGCGACGATGACCGAAAAGTTTTGAATAGCTGAATCGGTTACGCCTTTTTCACGGTCGTCGTTACTCGCAACGATATTCCCACTTGGATCGGCGAGCAACAACAATGTATCCAGACTACCTGAAGTCGCATTAATTTGAGCCGAAACAACATCACCTGCCTGTGCCGCGAAGCTATAAATCTGGTAAGGTTGTTTCGAAGTTAGCACACCATTCACCGGTGTGTTTTGCGTCAAGGCAATACCTGATTTGAGGTCGATACCCGTTATGCTCGGTGGATCGATCTTTACACCATTTGCGCCTGCCGCGACCGTACCATCAGCATTAATCACCACACTCGCCAAATAGATTTGGTCTGGCTGGATGGTGGCCTTCACTTGAGAAACTTGCTTGCTGTCCAAGGTCACAGTCAAGGTCAAGTTGGCAGGATTGCTATTCGGACAATCCGTCTGCTGTTGGAAGTAAACAATCATTTCGTAGCTGCCGGTGGATACAACCCCCGCAGGCCATGATCCTTCTTCAGACGGTGTTTGCGAAAGAGCGTTACAAGCACCGTTGGCATTCGCCGTAAACTTCCCGCCGCTCGATACAGTTGGCGTTTCCCAAAACAAGCTGCCGCCAATAGGATCACGCACTTCAAGGTCAAGATTCGCAACAGTATCCCAAGCAAGCTTAAATTGTAGACCTGTAGCAGTTAAAAGTTGCCCAGCAGTCGGCAGTGCTGTAGCAGATGCTGATGTCCCAATCTGGAAAGTAATCTCAAAAGCAAGTTGGGCCTTCGGAACACCAGTCCCATCGATCACGGTGAGATAATATGTTCCACTTGCGGGAATAGCAATGTTCTCCAAAACCGCGTTGCCATTAGCAGCCGTCGCGACCGCTTGCCCCAACGATGTACCAGCGGCATCAGACATCACGAGCGCTAACCGCGCATCCGATTTTGTCGCAACTGTTACCGAAACAGTTTGACCAGATGAAGCGGTCACCGTATAGACTCGTGTGACGCTAGTCGTGTCGAGCGTACCGGCTGTTGTAATACCGGGAGTTAAAGCGTGTGTCGTATTATCCTGTGCGGCAATTAAACCAGTGGATAAAAAACCCACACCCAACACCATTGTCAAAATAAGTTTTCTCAATCGAGAGGACATCATAGGTCTCTCCTCCGTTATCATATGCCGAATAAATGCCGAGTGAGTTTAGCCCAATCCCGGCAGCACTGCTATGCGACTAGGCTACGTACAACCGACGCTATGAGGAAGCTGTGGGCGTAACTGTAGCAGAAGATTCCTGTAGCGCGAGATCGACAAAGCTGGTCATACCTTCTGATACATCGACACGCTGCACGACACGCTGTCCATCAATGTTGGTTATCACTTGATAACGTCCTACTGGAATATCGCCAAAGACGAAATTCTCTTTCCACAAAGGATCTGAATTGACATCCGAACCATTATCCAGAAAGATATAGGTGGTCGTTGCCTGTACGACTAAACCTGTTCGGTTATCGATTACAGTTACATTTTGATCCTGCAACAGACTACCATTAGGCCCAACCGCCCTACCCGCTATTACACCACGACCCACATAGGGAACCATCCACAATAGAGGGTTATAGGTAGCGCGGTAGCGATTTTCGCCCACACGTACTTCAAAATGCACATGTGGCCCGCTAACACGTCCAGTATTACCCACTAGCCCAATTGGATCGCCGAGGTTAATGCGCTGCCCTTCCGTGACCAACACAGCAGAAAGATGTGCATAGAGCGTGTAAAGTGTTTCCCCTTTATAGCCGAAATCATGCTGAATCTCAACGAGATTGCCATAACTTGGTGATTCTTGGAAACCGGGGCCAGCCCAAATCACCGTTCCCGTTCCAGCCGCCCGAACCGTCTGACCAATCGGATTCGGCATGTCAATACCGGTATGAATACGCCAAGGTGCTTCTCCTTCGGGGCCGTTCGTACCAAAGGTATATGAAAGCAAAGCTGCATTGTTGGCGTTCGAATCTACAGGACGGGCAAAGATGTAATGATCGCGTCCATAAGGATCACGAGAAATGGGCGGTATCAAAGCCGGTGGTTGCCATTGCGAAGGTGGACGCGTAACAACCTGTTCTACGACAGCGACACCGGTTGTTTGGGGCAATAAGGTCGCAGATGGAAGGGTCGGTGTAACGACACTATTAGGTTGTTGTTGCGCAACGACAGTCAATTGTAGGGGGGCAATAGGCGTAAGAT
>JACDGI010000583.1 GCA_013821665.1 Anaerolineae bacterium | reverse complement strand
GGGCAGGCGTACTCATTGCCCTCGGCTGCTTTCTGGCCCCCATCGCTGCGGCGCTTCCACTCGCGGCTCAGCCGAAAATGGCAATACCGGTCGGATTAGCACTCGCTTGGTTGGGGTATGGGCTCTGGTCGGCACGACGCGAACAAGTATTGGAAACCCCATCGAACATCGAAAACCCTCAGCTCGTTCAAATCTGAGCCAAGTAGGGTTCACTGGATACCGGATGAAGTGGACAAGTGGCATACCGCTGCTTGTCCGATTATGCCTCGATAGTCCTCACATCAACCACTGCCTGTCAAAACTCGATACTGATCACGATCATTCAAAAAAAGGACCCAAACAAATGAATACCGACCGGAAGAACGCAGTCATTGTAGGCATATTTTTTATCTTTGCGACTGTTACAGCAATACTCGGATTTCTCCTCTACCAACCTATTTTCGTCGGCCCTGACTATCTCGTGAATGGTGCGGCACACAAGGATCAGGTGATTCTGGGAGTGTTGATGGAACTGATTCTTGCCATTGCCGACATCGGCACCGCCATTGGCTTGTACCCAATCCTGAAACGGTACGGCGAACGTATTGCACTCATCCACCTCTTCTTGAGATTCTATGAAGCGGTTATCATTATGATTGGTATCATCTCTGTCCTGTCGCTCTTGACCTTGAGCCGGGACTTTGTGGCAGCCTCTGCTCCAGATGCGGATGCTTATCATGTATCCGGCACCCTGCTGCACGCAGTCTATTCGTGGACTTCTATTCTTGGCCCCATATTCCTGCTCGGCCTCAACACGCTCATGTACAGCTATCTGCTCTTTAAATCCAAACTCGTCCCCCGGCCGCTAGCCACTCTGGGTCTAACGGGAGCAGCACTCGTTCTGGGTTACGGCTTGCTGGTCATATTCGGTGTGGTTGCTCAAGGTTCAGGCTTTACACTTCTGGCTATGCCAATCGCCGTCTATGAAATGATCCTAGCAGTGTGGCTCATCGCCAACGGCTTCAATTCGTCTACAATCGCCCTAGAGTCTCCAAAAACAGTAACCAACCCGCTGCCAAGTATGGCATAGATACGTATTATGGGAGATCGGAGAGGGTTGAAAACTCTCCCTGAAACATTCCCACTTCGTTCATTGAAAACTTTTGTGTTTTTCTATTACGGTTCAACAAAGAAATGGACTATACGGTTCATAACATTTGGACTATCTAGATGACAAGCCTAAGCGTGTTCCTTAGATTGGCAATCGCCTTTGTAAAAGAATAATACTTATTTACTGCACATTCAAATACAGTACAATATAATTGTTGCGAACGGGTCGCCGCACGTATCCTAGATATTTCAAGCTTGAATTTGCTTTCCATAGAGCTAAATATACCTCTCACCCACGTCCTATCGATCCTTCAAAAATAAAAATCCAAGCAAAAGTCGTCGAACTGCGCTCACAAGGGTGGAGTTTTCCAGCGATTGCAAAGCACCTAGATATTAGCGTCGGGACTGCGTGGAATATGACACGCGCAAACACTCCAGAATGTCGTGACAAGTTGGAGAGTTTGGAGTAGTTTCAGGGTTAAGTTCTCGGAAATAAGCCACTTTTTAAGATTGCGCGTGTTGCCAATTAGCTGGCTATTTTAGGCTTCTTATTGATAGAACATAGCAAATGAAAAAAATCCTAATCCTTATTTCCTCTGCTGTCCATAGATTGTTTATTTGCGCTAATAAATGCCTGTCAATTAATAGGCTGGTTAGGTTTACAGTTTAGCCCGATAACCACAACTGAGGAAAAACGTACGTTAAAAGAAGGCGACCACAGAACAGATAAAATTTAAGCTCGATCTGTTTGAATGTAAATTTTTTGCGATGTACGTCGTCAAACTCCCTTAGGCACATAGAGAGCTTAAGAGAATTTGTGCTTGCTTCCTTGGATTGGGCATCAAGATATTTCTTAAAAGGTCTCTCTTAGCATGTCCCATTTGGTCTGACGACATACAATCACTTTAGCCTCTTAAATGAATCACCCCGCAGCAAGCTACGGGGTATCTAAGAAAATTCACAGTCCCGCGGCAAGCCGCGAGGTATTCGACCTGATTTGGAATAACCGAAAAACAACTAACCTTTACCTGTTTTGTGCTGTGTTTTCTTTATAATGGTAAATACTTAACTTATCCTTCAATATTGAAGATGGGAAATTTATGCGAAATATTACGTTCATGGAGCGTCTGCGCTACGCTTTCGACAATACGATGTCGAGAGGCGTCATCGCGCTCATCGGTTGGCTTGCTGTCGTGTCAGTGGTATTGATCTTCATCGCCAGCATCGCTGTCAGCCTCAGCGGCAACGTTCCAGTACATGAGGATGGCAGACCTTTTAACCTGTTTGAAGTCGCGTGGGTTAGCCTGATGCACACGATGGATGCGGGTGCGATTGGTGGGCAGAATATCGACTCCGGCACGACATTTTTAGTGCCCATGATGCTGGCAACGATTGGCGGCATTTTCATCTTTAGCACACTCATCGGTGTGCTGAACAGCGCTATCGAGTCGAAAATTGACGAGCTGCGCAAAGGGCGTTCGTTCGTCGTCGAGCAAAATCATATAGTGATTCTAGGATGGTCGTCGCAAATTTTCTCCATCATCAGCGAGTTGGTGATCGCGAACGAAAGCCAACGTAAGTCATGTATCGTGATTCTGGCTGAAAAAGACAAAGTAGAGATGGAAGACGAAATCCGCAACAAGGTCGGCGACACAGGACGCACGCGCATCGTGTGCCGCACAGGCAGCCCGATTGACATGACCGACCTGCAAATCGTCAACCCCGATGGGTCGCGCGCTATCGTCATTTTGCCGGGTGAAGCGGACAACCCCGACTCGCACGTCATCAAGACGATTCTGGCGCTGACGAATAACCCCAACCGCCGCGCAGAACCGTATCACATCATCTCTGAAATCCGCGAGGCTGATAACCTCGAAGTGGCGCGCATGATCGGCAAGCACGAAGCACAGTTGATCCTTGCGAGTGATTTTATCTCGCGCATCGCTGTGCAAACCTGCCGTCAGTCGGGCTTGTCAGTGGTGTACACCGAACTGCTGGACTTCAGTGGCGATGAGATTTACTTTCGTGTTGAACCTACTTTGGCAGGTAAAACCTTTGGCGAAGCGTTATTCGCTTACGAAGAAAGCAGCGTGATCGGGATTAAGCAGGGCGAACATGTGCTGCTCAATCCGCCGATGGATACACGCCTCAACGCTGATGATCTTTTGGTGGTGATTGCCGAAGATGACAGCATGATACGCTTGTCGGGTAACACATCGTTTGGCGTGAACACGCAGGCAATCCAGAAGCCGCACACTGATCTTGCCGCGCCTGAACGCACGCTGATTCTCGGCTGGAATGAACGCGGTTCGCAGATTGTCAACGAACTGCGTGCTTATGTCGCACCTAACTCCGAGGCGATGATTGTCGCTGGCGATGGCTCGATTGCCGAGCAAATCGAGGAACGGTGCCCATCAGATGAAAAGATGAGTGTGAAGTTCCATCACGGCACGACGACAGACCGCCGCTTGCTCAATGAACTCAACCTGTCGCAATACAAAAATGTCATAATCCTTAGCCCGATGAACGACCCGCAGGAAGCCGACGCGCAAACGTTGATTACGCTGCTGCATCTGCGCGACATTCGCCAGAAACAGAATTTGACTGTGCCGATTGTCAGCGAAATGCTGGACATGCGTAACCGCGAGTTAGCGAAGGTGACGAACGCCGATGACTTCATCGTCAGCGATAAGCTCATCAGTTTGATGCTGTCGCAGATCGCGGAGAACAAAGACTTGCTCGACGTGTTCATTGACCTGTTTGACCCCGAAGGCGCGGAGATTTACCTCAAGCCTGTCGCGGATTACGTGGCGATGGGACAGCCTGTGAACTTCTACACGGTGATGGCGGCGGGACTTCAGCGCAATGAAGTGGCGATTGGCTACCGTTTGGAGCGCGATGCTGGCGCGCCGGACAAGCAGTACGGCGTGACGATTAACCCGCCGAAGTCTAGCAGCGTGACCTACGCGGCAGGTGATAAGGTGATCGTGCTGGCGGATAGTTAGAACGCAAACGCTAGAAATTTGATGGATATTCGCCTGTTTGTGTATAAGTGCAAGCAGGCGATTTTATTTTCTGTCACGCTTAGAGCATATAAAACTTATTGGTTGGTTCGCCATTGTCGGGGATTATAAACTGGTTGTCCTCAAACCATTGGACGCCGATCTTAAATTCTGCTGGTGTCAGTCCACTGAAGATCATCAGATTATTGTATGTTTTCCACCTTAGTACCTTATTTTCTTACGCCTGATGGGTGCTAACATGGGCGTAGATATCGCCAGAGCTGCCCTTGCCGTCGGCAATAAAGTGGTCGCCACTATAGGGTTGCAAGATCAGTTTGCCGTCACATTGACTTATTAATTGATCTAGCATCATACCTTCTGGCAGTGGGCGTGCCAATGGAATCACTAACCACTCACAGCGGTAATATTCCATAACTGATCCTCACAACAACCTGATAATGACTGAATTTGTACTGTTTCAGCTACTATACCCAAAGTTTTAACTAACCTTTAGAGAAATAAGTGTATTTGCTGTACTTTCAAATACAATACAATATAATTGTTGCGAACGGGTCGCCGCACCTATCCTAGATATTTCAAAGTTGAATTTATTTTTTGTCGAGCAAAATACGTAGCTCAAACTCGACCGATTGATCCTGCTAAAGTCGAACTTCAAAAACAAGTTATTGATCTTCGCTTAAAGGGGTTAAGTTTTCCAACTATTGCAAGACACCTTAATATCAGTGTTGGAACTGTGTGGAATATGTCAAAGCGAGAAAGTTAATGCTTTGTTCGCAATCATGACACGATACTTGGTTGTAACTCCAAATAAGAACATGAGAGTTATATTCGATGCCTATTCAACTTATACCACTTAAAATTCGGGTTTGATTTGTCCCAAAGCCTCTGAAGACATACATTCATGGGTTATCACGTTACCAACCGAGGCAAGGCATGTGTGCCTTGTAGTGTCCGTGATCGTGTCTCCAAGGGTTATATCCCTGATACGTGGCAATGAGGATATTGGTAGACGGTTACGTCGATGTACCTCATCTTTGAGTTATCTTGATTTTCCTAAGCCCACAAACATAGATTTGAGCGCTGGATAAGCAGCTCGGAACCACTTGTATTGGTC
>JACDGI010000582.1 GCA_013821665.1 Anaerolineae bacterium | reverse complement strand
CATTACTTCATTCGGTCAAGATGAGGCTGGTGAGCTGTATCTGGTGGACTATAAAGGTGGCATCTACAAACTGGTTGCTGCAAAGCCCTAACTATTGGAATTCGGATCGCGTGGTGGCAGTTTCGCAATATCGAACCAGAAGTTTTCGACACTGCGCACGACTTCCAGAAACTCATCCATGTCCGCTGGCTTGGTGATAAACGAGTTTGCATGGCGCTCGTAACTGCCTATGATGTCGTCGCGACTGCTGGATGTCGTCAATACCAGCACTGGAATCGCCTTTAAGTCGGGATCATTTTTGATTTCGTCCAGCAGTTCGCGTCCATCTTTACGAGGCATATTGAGGTCAAGCAGCATGATGTCCGGACGTAAAGAATCCGCGTATTTACCTTCATGCTTGAGGAAAGCCATCGCTTCCACACCATCTATCATAATACTAATTTTCGTTTGAAGTTTGCTATCCTTAAAAGCTTCTAAAATTAGGCGTGCATCGCCCGGACTGTCTTCGACCAGTAGTATGTGTATGTTGTTCATGGCATCCACCTGAATTGTTGAAGTGATTAAAACTTCGCCCTTGACGACTATATTATCAGGTGGTTGAGGAGATGTTATGAGTTATCTCGCCTACATATAAAATCTATTGGTAGGAGGCAAAATAACCCAATAGTCCTATTGTTTACGCACTTGCCAACCACGGGATGAGCTTTTCAGCATATGCATCTGGTGCTTCCAACGGCAGCCAATGGCTATAGTCTTTGAAATGAACCACTTGCTGTGCGCCAAACTTATCTGCGAAGGCCGAGTCAGCAAACGGATCACGATCACCCCACAACACCATCGACGGTTTCTGCTGCATCAGCGCCTTCGATTTTTCGTCCCAACCGGCAAAATCCTTTTGTGGATTACGTTCGCGGTACATCCGCAGAATCGTCTTGCGTACCTTAGTTGATCCAAAACCAACCGGATAAGACTCTTCGATGTACGAGTCGGGGAGGGCAGGTGCGTACTGCTTCAACGATTTAGCGAGCATCGACTGCGGCAGCGCCATCAACAACTCGCCTAGCACCGGCAGTCGGTACAACTTGGCGAAACTGTGCCACTGATAATCATGGTGGAAGGTGCTGTTGCTCACCACGACTCCGCGCACCCGCTGTGGATATTTAACCAGAAACGCCTGTGCATAATGGCTGCCGAAATCCGCGCTCAACAAGCGTATTGGCTCTTGAACTCCCAGCTTATCCAGCAGCGCATTCACAAAATCGGCCATATTATCGACCGACAAGCTGAAACTATCGGGTAGGGTTGAGCGTCCAAATCCGGGTAGATCAATGGCGATACAGCGTACTTTGTCCTTCAACCGTTCGATCAACGGCTGCCACATAGCTGACGTATCTGGTGATCCATGCAGCATCAGCAGCGGCACACCTTGTCCCACATCCTCAACAAAAATTTCCGCATCCTTAACTGTGACGGTTTGCTCCATCATTTCCTCCGCGCTATAATATGAATATGAATTCACATTCGTGTTTATAAACATCATTCTATGATAGAATAAAAGCTTGTCAAGAGGGATCATGTCCAACAAACCAATGTTTACCCAACCCAAGCAGAAACGCAGCCGCCAACGCGTCGATGCCATCTTGAATGCGGCCTCCGAATTATTCGCTGAAGTCGGATACGAATCCGCAACCATCGTCGAGATTGCTGCCCGTTCGAATACGGCGGTTGGCTCGATGTACCAGTTCTTCGCCAACAAAGAAGCTATCCTATATGCGATTGTCGAGCGCTATGTGGCTGCCGCCACCGAAGTCTTTGCCAACATACAAGTCGAGTCTTATCCCGACATGACGTTGGGGCAGAGCATCAAGGCCATACTCATGCCGCTCAAAGCCTTTATCCGCGATAATCGTGACTTTCAGGTGATCTTTTCAACCCAGCGCGGCCCCGCATTTTTGGAGCAAACCATCCGTGCGATGGATGAAGATTTTCTGGTGCGGAACGATAGAGCTTTAGCGCAGGCACGGCCAAATCTCGACCCTGCCGACCGTCGCAAGTATAGCCTCGTCTGTATGGTGATCATGAAAGCGCTGCTCGGCATGACCACGTATACGACCGAACTGACCTTCGATGAGATATTTGAGGAGTTGGAAGCCGTCTATATAAGGTATCTCACGCCGGTCATGGGTGAGTGAAGACGAACCACTTTGACTTAGCCTTTTTTATTATGGCGCACCATTTATAATAGGGATCATATAATCCAACCAGTAAGTTAAAACAACTCCTTGGCAAAACAACATACGCTTGTGGTTACCGACTCAAATGGTCTCATTGGTTCAGAAGTAGTCGAATATTTCGATGCACAGGGCTGGAAAATATTTGGTATCGACAACAATATGCGGGCATCCTTCTTCGGCGCAAAGGGTGATACTCGTTGGAATCAAAAACGTCTCGAAGCCAACTGTCGCAATTTCGTTCATCATGAACTGGATATTCGAGATCGAACCGGCGTAGCAGCGTTGATACAACCGTTACAGCCGGATATGATCGTCCATGCAGCCGCCCAGCCGAGCCATGATTTGGCAGCCAAACGCCCTTTTGACGATTTCGATATAAATGCTAGCGATTTGTCGCACTTGAAGGCGGAGATGCAAAGCCGGGGCATTACCCGAACACTCGATGATATTTTTGAAGAACTAGTTGCGAATTGGCACGAGAGGTTATAGGAATCGATGAAGAAACTTATTAATTGGCTGAGTGAGCCAATTAACTTTTTCGGTTTGCTTTGTAGCCTCATTCCCGCTGCTATGGTATTAGTCTATAAACTAAATCAAACAACTTTATTGCCAATTTCAGACGTATGGGTCAGCGGGCAACCCATAGCGATCAAAACATATGATGGCTCTTTACAATTAGCCGATCTATTTAGTCCATATATCGAGCATCGACTGTTCTTTACGAAACTTCTTGTCGCAATTTCGACCCTAACCACGGGTTGGAATCCCTATTTTGAAACACTTGCCACCTTTGTATTGGGAGCACTTACACTCCTCATGCTCATTGACATCGTTCGCCGGGAGCAATGGGTTCCGATCATCTTGGTCATCGTCCCATTTTCGTTGATAATTTTTTCTCTGCGGCAGTCGGCCAATCTTTTATTGGGGTTTGATGGTGTGTGGTTGTTTGTATTGTTTTTTACAACAGCAACATTCTGGGTCCTGCGCCGTGGGGCAATAAGCTGGCGAACATTGATTCTTGCGGCCATTATGGCTGCCTGTAGTTCTTTCTCTGTGGCAGCGGGTTTGATGACATGGTTTGCGGCACTCATAACCATGTGGATGTTGGGCTATCGCAAACCAATTTATTATGTCTTCTGGATCGTCGCGACTGGGATAACCTTCTTCTTCTATTATTATGGCCTTCCTTCTTCGGGTTTCAAAGGAGCATCGCTGTCCCAATGGCAGCTAATCATTAATTATGCTTTGCTGGTTATTGGCAGTCCTTTCAGCATCTATACCATTAATACTCCACCATCTGTACGTGCCCTTATCGTTGTGGTACTTGGTTTGTGTCTATTTACCGCTAACATAGCGTATTTATGGTGGAAAACACAAAATCTATCCAAGTTGGCGATTTGGGTTGGACTTGCAGCATTTACCCTGTTAGTCGCTCTGATTACAGGCTATGGCCGTCTCAATGTTTTTGGCTTGTCTGCTGCTGCAACCTCGCGCTATACGACCTTACCGCTATTATTTTGGGTTGGATTAGTGGCTGTAGGTACCAGCGTCGTTCGGATATTGCCTCGCTCCAAACCATCGCTAATCCATAGTGTCTTAGCCTATAGCAACATGGTATTTGGTGCTGTCGCTATATTTTTTCTAATTCAAGCCAGTGTCTCTGAAGCGACTCATACACCATTTCTTCTGTCAGGCAATAAGTTTCAAATCCGTAATTCAGCGCTTGACTGTATGGCAAGCGGCATTCTTGGTAACGATGTGGGTTGTTTACGAAGTTCAACGAATGCGGGAATATCCGGTGATGAACCAGCCGAAAAATGGGCGCTTGAGATGGCATCCCGACGACTGGGCATTTGGGAAAATTATCAAGTACCTATGCCCAGCGATTTTAAGCCTGATGACCGAATAGTAGTTTTAGCACCGTTCGCTGGTCAGCATGTGGACTTAACCTTTGCTGGCAGTAATCAACTCATTCCTAACGACCACATCCTCCGTGTCGTTCGTGCTGATGAAGTGAACATGCTCAGAAAAAATCTTAATCAATTAGGGAGTGTCATCACAGGCTTTGAAGCGCCTGATCGTAAACAGATCGAGACATTTATACAAGGCATCAACCGGGTGTGGTTTGTGCAATCTTCGGGTGATGATGCATTTGCATCGCAATTCAAAGACTTTTTTGTGCGTTATTTTGACCGCATTACCAACGGTATTAATGCTGAAACGGCTCAGCAGTCCCCTTATCCTGTGCTTGCACTGTATCAACGGGCTGTCACAACTGCGGATTGCCAATTATCACCAAACGCAAATGGGGTAGACTTGAAAGACAGTGGCGATTTCCTGTTTAATCAAGGCGTGAAAGTCATAACATCAACCGCATTTGAGCAAAACGACTATCCTGAATTATATGTAAGATTGAAATTTGAAAATGTGAAAATACTCCCCGCCAAGACATATTCGGCGGCTGTTCACATCTTGGATGCAACCGGTGCTAAGCCGCTGCAATATGATTTTCCGATCCCAGCAACCGACCAAGCATGTCAGATGCGGTTTGTTCTAAATACACTGCCGCCCGGTACTTACAGTGTAAATTTGATTGTATATCAATGGGACTCTGGCAAGCGCGTTTCGCTCGATAATGTTGCATCGGCAAACCAGACTGATCCACAGTTTATACGCAAGCTTTCCCAATTTTCGATTAATGCATCATCCAACTGATAGACCTGAATAGATAAATGACAGAACTAAAAACGTCCCATCTGAGCGAAATTTATAATAATCGGTTCACCAAGCAAACCCGTGACGCACGTCTGCGCTTATGGGCGATCCTATGCCAGAATTGGATACAAGCTTATATTCCAAAAGAATCGACAGTGCTCGATTTAGCGGCGGGCCAATGCGAATTCATCAATCAAATTCAAGCGCGTCGCAAAATTGCTGTGGATTTAAATCAGGATATATACCAATTTGCTGCTCCTGGTGTGCAAGTAATCATC
>JACDGI010000023.1 GCA_013821665.1 Anaerolineae bacterium | reverse complement strand
TGCCTCCAGAGTAGCAAGCCAGCTAAATGCGCTGGCTCCTCAAGCGCCGGAGGGCTGGATGCAGCGGCCTGCGTCCGCCGCATGGGTGCGCTGGCACCTAAGTGCCATCACACCCGTGGTCGCGATCCATCGCTTCCACCGAACACAACATATGCCTTCTGGCCCTCTAAAAACATTGAAATATGTTGGTGTCTGACACTCTACAATATAGAATTGCTGTGTTCGTTTAAGAGTGGTTCTGAACGCTCGCATAACTCGTCGGACATTCTCGTATTACGCCCAAACTTGTTCTTCTATGAAGCGATATCACAATTTGAGCAGTCAGCAGCATAAATACTTTTGTCAGACACGACAACTCTCATTTTAAGTGATTTGAGCGCAAAAAGGTCGTCAGGAAGCCGGTTGGATTAATAACCGTCTTGCGCTGCTGAAGTTGGTCAAGCGCGGTACGAACTCGAACTTCAGGCTGCATAAGGCTTATACGGCGAGCGGTGGCGCGGCTGATGGTTTTCTGACCGTTGCCATTGATGCAGGTGTAGATGTGATCAGCCAGCGCTTCCTGCCTCAGATTAGCGAGCGGCTTGCGGCAATTGATAGGCACGGAGATGCCCTGCTTTTGCGGCTTTTGATGGACACGCATCAGGGGCTGGCAGACCAGCGGCTGAATTTCAAGCACCCGGTTGGCCGCAAACGTTTCCACAGGCTGCTGGGGTACCTGTTCTTGAATGGCTGGCAAAAGCTCAAGCGGTGGTAGGCCGTCGCCGTACCAATAAAAATTCCTGCCCTGCTCTTTGAGGATGATTGCTTGACCGTTGGCTAACATCTGCGAGGCGATGATGCGCAGCGCCGGATATTTTTTGCCGCTGCGAGTGACTAAAAACGCGCCTCTTAGGGGTTCATCAAAGGGTAAACGTTCGATATTGCCCCAGCGAATAACGGTTTCAGTATAGGTTGGGCGGGAATGAATGGGTATGAGGCGGTTATAGCTGTTGATGGTCGGCATGCTGACACCTAAACGCTTTGCCAGCCAACGGCGGCTGTATTCGTCGGGTCGCCGTTTGATCAATCCGGCATGCAGCACCATGCGTGTTTGATGGGCGCTAGCCAGATCGCTGCGCTGCAATGGATCGCTGCTAGATAGATTAACACCTAGACGCTGGCATAAATCGATGATGGTCGGCATGCGATAGACGTGTTGAGGCCGCCCATTTTGAGGTTTTTCCTGATTTCTTTCCGGTAACAAAAAGCAGTTTTTGTTATTCAATCGTTTTTGGGCTGCTGCAAACGCGTTAGCGTTGCTTTGGGGGCTTACGGGGGAGTGAATGGGTTCGGAATGAGCCAGCCAGTGCAGGGTTTTGTGAATTGAGTCCCGACCAACTAATCCTTTCAGAATTAATTCCGCTTGTTGGGTGCTGAAAACCTGACCATCATGGATGTTTGACAATCGAAGCCCTTCCAGCGTCCGAACAACATAAGTCATTTTGCGCTGCATCAGAGCTTCGCGCACACTATTGGGGAGCTGGTCGGTATCTGCGGTCTGGCGGGCCGACCGGTGCAACGCTGCCGGACGGGAGAAAGCACTATAGATGGTACGTTGGGCTTCGTGCTGCCGCCGTGCTGTTGTTTCCTGTAAATGACTGCCTCTGGCGGTTTGCTGGCTGTGGAGTTCGACTAGTTCGTTGAGTGTTTCGGTTTTTTGCCACCCGGTATCGCGGGCGAACAAACTGGTGCGAAAAAGTGCTTCATTGCGGCCATTATGCTGGCAAAGATATTTGTAAAGTGTCTGAAGATCCTGCCTGCTAGCTTTTAGGAGAATAGATGGCGCTATAGGATGAGTTGCTAGCACCGGCAAATGGCTTTTATGACCATTTAGAAAGGCGGTCAGGCGGCGAATATCCCGTTCGGTGAGAGTTTTGGGCATTCCGCCACGGATCACTTTATATGGTTGGTCGTTAATAATAGTCGGCGGCGCGACCACATAACGACCGTTGGAAAGCAGATCAATACCCTGCCCTTTTTGACTGTCGAGATGAAGATGAGGCGGCAGCTTGAAGTACAGATGTGGCAGACCGCGACCGGCTGAGCGGACGGTATGGGTTTCGAGCAGATCGGGATATTGGGCTTTGAAGGTGTTGAAGATCGCTTCAGAGTCGAAATCCAGCACGACCAATTGGCTGATGCGACCGGTGACGATGCCGAGGCCGCCAAAACCGCTTTCCGAGAACCATTGCTTATAGTCATTGACAGCAGCACGATAGTTTTGAAAGCCTGACCACGGCAGCGCAGGCACTTTTGGACGTGTGGGATCGAGGTCGCCCAGCAGTGGAATTACCGAGTAGCCGAGATAAAAATAAGCCTCGGCAATCGTTAACAAGCTTTGGAAACCATTAGAAAAAGACAAATCAAATCCTAGACTGCCGGATTTGACTTGCACACACGGAACATCTTCGTTATCATGTAAATAGACAACTCAATGTCCGGGCATGCAATTGCCCCGGCGCTTTATGAATGCCTTCTGGAACTTGTCATGGCTCGGAAGGCATTTTGTTTTATAGGGTAAGTGATGGTGTTTTCACACCTGTAGTGTCCCCTACTTTTAGGACACAATCCTTGTTAATTCATAAAACTCCACAAGACAATAAAAAAGGCATCGCCCTCATTTTCCCGAGAGTGACGCCCCTTTGTTTAGAAACTCAGGTGGTTGTACCGATTTTGTGCTATAATCGGATACATCGTCGGACTCGAGTAATGAGTTCGATTGTCCCTTAGAAACCTAAAAGGCTTCGCAGAAAAACGAGTTTACCGCTCGTTTTTTTGTTTTATGGGACTATTAAGGGTTAGTATAATCCCCACCAGCAACTCGCGCAACTGAATTTTACATCCCGCGATATGCAAAATTTCACTTTTCTATGAAATTCGTCCTGAATCCTCGACTTCTTTGACTTCAATGAATCTAATAGTAATTAACTTTAATTCTGTCACTCAATTTTTGTAAGCCAGGTTCAGGTATTCGCAGGATGTGTTATTCCATTTTTGGACGAAAAGTTCCAGTGAAATGGTTCTCCCTGTTAGTTTGCCGATCAGATTGCCATTATTATTAGCATCTAAGAAGACATAGTGGTGGGTCATTTCTTCTCATTAGATTTATTACCGCTAAGCAGAGAATCCTTATTTACTCATCGAATGACCATATGGCTCGGTATTGTCGGCCTGTTTGTTGCCTGCCTTGTAGAAAAAGTTGAATTAGTTCCTATATCCATCATTAATGAGCCAATTGGATGGTCTAGATAAAATCTTGTGCGAGATAATCATTCATAGACATGTTCCTCCGATGTGTCAGACCTTTTCTGAATAGAGCAAGGAGTGGTGCGGCTATTCCTTACTCTCCCCTTCTTTTTCATCAAATGCACTCAGAAAATTGGTCGCTGCTCTATTTGCTTTCGAGTAGCTGTGTTATCTTATCAACTTGTTTGCGATCCCCATCTTTTTCTTCCTCGGATAATGTGATGTAATCCGTGTTTATTTCATGCTGCCACTGCTGAACATACTGACTTGGAATCGTAACAGTCCCATCCGGGTTTGCTGTTGATACTTCAAACATATGACGCACCCAATCTGACCAAATTTGGTGCTGGAGCGCTGCGAGTTGTTCGCGTTGATTAGTCATTTGTCGTTTTCCGTCATTCCTAAACTAAATCGAGCACAATCAGTATACGCTGTTCCATTCCTCACGATCCTCGCCCAGCGGCATGTGATATAAGGCAATTGGATAGACTGTGACACGATAATCGTCTCGCTCAAATGTCCATTTAGGACAGGGGTGCATTTCAGCGATCATATCGAGCAGATCGCTGTGCTGAGTTGGGTTGTACACCAACTCTTTGTCATCATCCTGGTCAATGACGATGTAAAACTCTCTCATCTCTTTGCATTGAGTCTTGCCTGTGCCAACCGTAATCCCCTGCTGCGTTCAGATCGGCTGGATGTAGTCCTGAGAATTCACGCCATCTGGTGTAGTCGATCACCTTACTCAGTATTTCGCCCTTATCGTTTTTCCCTGCCCTGTATCATTGTGTCAGATGCGGCATAATGTAGGCAGCGTTACCGCCGACGATGAGCAGGCCACTAATGTCCTTTAGTCCATCGTAGCGTGTGTCGAGGGCATTATTCGCCAGCCAATCGGCATACTGCTTGCCGAGACGGTCGAGCATCGGTGTTAAATCAATTGAGGCACTGCCGAATTGCATCACATAATCACCTGAAGCGCTGCCCAATCTCAACACACGATCAATATCGTCAAGTGTGACGGCGGTGAGGTCGCCCCCTGCTCCGTGTACCCATCCGAGTAACGGCAAACGGAGATGGGTATTCCCTCCCTCATTCGCGATACTGGACTGAGGGAGGTCAGCCGGGTTAAATGCCCCATTGTGCAACCGAAACACGTTGGCGGTGTACGCCCCTACATCAAGTAGTACGACATCACCGACCAGCTTGGCGGCTAATGCCCACTTTGTGCCGCTCGGATCGAGCATAATGCAACCTTTAGCCGCATAGCCTTCTGGCAGCACATTCACACTATCGTATGTCCATTGGCGCGGCTTCTTATCGCCTTTGAGCGTAATTTCGACCGGTTGCGCGGTGTAAGCATCAATCATCGGTTGCTTGAGGTCGTTATACATAGCCGGTGGGCAAAGCAGAGTCAGGTCAATACTGCCCGATTTCACACCGAGCCGTGCCAGCGCATAGGCCGTTAAAAACTGATGATGCTCACCGCCGTAGCGATTGACTCCCATATGTCGGTCAATGCCCTGCCGGTTGACGAGCAGCGCGTCATCGCCAATAGCATACGTATCGCCGCGCCAAACTGCTGAGGCGAAATCGAGTTCATGGCCTTTACCGAGACCTAAAGTTTTGGACGTGATCCGTGCACGGATGCTGGGGAAACTGATACTTTTCTTGGTTCCGGCCAGCATGGCACAGGTATTGCCGTTGCCGCAGTCCACTGATGCGATATAATTTGTCATATTAGCGCACCTCAATTACGCTGATTTGAAGTCCGTTGACCATCAGCGGACTTTTGATTCTCATTGGAACATACTTAGGAAATTATCAGCGATGTCATCCGCTGATACACTAACTGATGTTTGCTTAATTTCGGCTATGGGCGGTGCGGGTAATGGAATTGGAGGATTATATTTTATAGACTGCCCTGCCCCATTGGTAGCAGACTGTTTTCTGAGAATATCCATAAACTCTTCAATTGCACTAGCGGTATCAGGCGCAAATTGAGCTTTATATTGCGGGAAAAAATCGAATAATTCAGTTAGATTGCCCTGCTCCAAGGCATAATAGAGTGCGACAGCCTTTCGTAGAGTTGTAATCTCGCGCCTTTCATGTTTCCAAAAGTCGAGGACACTTTCTATATGCTGATCTATAGGATGTTCATCTCGGAACTGGTAATTCCGTGTATGACGTTTTACAACTTTACGTTTGGTCGGTGTCTTTGTCTTGCTCTTCATTATAATTTCCATACCTCCAAAAAGCTGTCACACTAGTGCGAAGCACATTATGTGTGATATATCTCAGGAACGCATTACTCTAAATACTTTACTCCGTAGTATAATAAAATTCAAATCTAATTACGGTAATTCAGGAATTATGGCAGGAGTGGTGTAATGAAGACAGGGCAAGTTGCTATAGTTTTCCGGCGAGATGGTAAAACCATTCGTGATTGGACGAATCGCTATCGTGAGTTCTTTAGTAAGACAGCCTTAGCTGAAGATGAACACCAGCGTGATTACGTGTTGAGTGATCTATATGTTCTGAATACTATTCGGTCAGAACGGGTGGCAAACTCTGATTGGGAGCTAATTAGGGTAAAGCTCCAAGATGACTATCGGGATGAAAACCTTCCACCTGCTGCCAAAAATATTGAAGGTGAGCAAGCTGTTACTGTCTACGTACAGATGCGTGAGATGCAAACCAAGATCGAAACACTCGAACAGCGTCTCGAAGATCAAATCAAGGAGTCTGAAATTCGAATATCTGCATTACAAGCCCAAGTGGAACGAGAGCGTGAAATTGGAGAGCGAAATCGAAAGGAAGTTGAGCTGCGCCTTGAAAACGAAATTCGTGGACGTGCTGAAGCTGAAGTTGAGCTCCGAATACTTAAAAGACAGATAGAGAAGGGCAGCGATAAATAGTTAGAGATATTGGCTAGGTTTAAGTCAATGAATGTGGTTTCCAGAATCGCTTTGAAAATCATAATCAGTATTGCTGGAAAACAAGTACCCATTCGTCAACTTCTAATCCTTTAAAACTTTCACCGCTTTCACTGGTGATCTTGATTTCATAAGCAACGCTGATAGTGCCTGTAAACTCGAATCGCGAGAAGCCCGCAGGCTCGTCATCCCGCCAATTGACCATATAGAAGTGATGTAACTCATGGTCGAGTGCATAGGCAGCGCTTATCGGCATAATGCTTGGTTTGGAATTTATCCATGATACACTTTTCAAGTTCTCAAGTTTGCCAATAGCTCACCTCATTTCATATTCAACACTACATACTCATCGGGATTAAGTTCAACGTGGGTGTGCCATGATCCAGTGTCCATAAAACCGATGAGGCGACCATCCTCGATTATTTCCCATGTTCTCAGCGGATGCGATTCTGTTATCACATTATCTTGTGGCCGGACTATTTTCAGCCAGTAAACTTGACTGATTTTGTCTTTGCGCCTCCGTGCAAGTTGCTTCACTGTACAGATCACTGGCGGCTTGAGACCATGCCACTGACGCAAAACAGGCCGTTTGCCCATATTTACACCTTAGCTCGCACTCAATATGACATATTCATCGAGATGTATAAACACGTTCAATTGCCAATCCCAGTGTCTACCGTGCCTACAAGCTTGCCATTTGCAGCAAAATGCCAATCGGTCAATGGGTAGGACTCGACCACTACATTCGAAACCGTTTTTCTGATCCAGTACACCCGATTGTAGGGTGTGGAATGTAACGGTGTAGGGATGCCACTGTGCAGATTTCAGGCGGATTCAAGCCATGCCATTCGGAGAGGGTAGGTGGTATAGTAGGCTCAGCACCACGTACTCATCCGGCTGGATCTCAACCATTTGATGCCACGCGGCAAAATCCACTTCGCCAATCAAGCGTCCATCCGATGTGAAAAACCAATTCTTCAGTGGACATGTTTCTGTGATGACGTTTTCTACTTGCTGAGCGATCCAGAAAACTTTACTATAGCGGTCGGGTGGTATCGTGCGTTGTAAGGATGCCACTGTGCATATAATCGGCAGTTTTAGACCTTTCCATTCAGCAAGGATAGGCGACGTAGTGGTCATCAGTGCAACCTCATATCTATACGATTCATGTCACGATACCTGGCGAACTCGATTTCCTGAAAGCGTTCAGGATGCCACCATCGGCGCGGCGGGGCAGGTGAGGGCTAAATGTCCGTAATTTGTGCAGCAATGGCACTCTCCACTACTTTGGTCAAATTATTGCAGGCCATGTCCATACCAAATATCACACCCGCGTAGTAGGCACTCTGTATTGGTTGTTTATCCAAAGCGAACCTACGCTTAACCTCAATTGCCAAGGCGTTCCATTCGTAAAGTAGGCCGGTAAGTTGGTCGATTAGATCAATCGTCATCAAATCCTCTAAGTGGTAATTATGAAGTATGAGAACAGCTTATAACCACATTTAGAGAGGGTGTAAAGGGATTAATAGCCTAGTTTCGCATTTAAGGACATCTTAGGCGTTTCCGACTAACCGTTAACGTATGATCTGTGGCCGACAAGCATTCTTTGTAGCCTGTCATACAATACCACGTCTATGACGTTCAGCCTGATAAATCAAATAGAGTTGTAGGATTTCAAATGTACTTTTATTTTGTTTGGCATTTTCCGCTACTTGTTGCAGCGCTAAATCAACTTGCTTGGTTAACTCCTCATCTGAGAGACTGGTGAGTTCTTGCATGGTAGGTTTTTTTATTTCATTCATGATGCTAAATCTCTATGTTGCAAGCAAGATAAATAGCATTTAATTAAGCACAGCATTTTCAAGAGGGCATGGGCTGAATGGGCTAAATAGACATACCTTGTTTATACCCCCGATCCATCACGCCCAATAGCAACCATCCATTGACGGTTGCAGTGTCGTGTTGATGCGCTCGATGGCGACCTCCATCAGTGTGTTCTACTGGTTGAGCAGGGCGGTCAGGGTTGTGGTCATATTACTTTTGCTCGGCGATCCATTTTTTAACGTCCGCTTCAGCTTTTGCATAGGCTTCACGTTCAGTCTTGCCCCAAAATTCATGACCAATATCATTCACTGGCAGTAGGGGTACAAGTTTATGGTTCGGCCCCGGATTGCGAACCAACCTTGTGACCTTTGCTACAAATTTCTCACCACCGGGAAGCTGTTGTATTTGTTCAGTGCTAATGTGGTAATTAAATTTGTCAGGCATGGTCTATAGTCCCTTATGTTTGATAAGAGTTTATATCCACAACAGCATAACTGCATAATTGGTGACATATGAGTGAGGAGGGAGAACCGGAACAAGACTTAGCAAACCTTACCGGATAACTGCGACACGCGGCTCGCCAATCTGTTGTTTATGATGCGAGGACTGTTCCTAGCACAGAGCGTACAACTGGATCATATCGCACGGAAAATGCCTTCATGCGCCAAGAAGTTGAGCAGCATCAAGCGCTTCAGACGCTTTTTGGATAACCCGTTGGTGCGAGTACGGGCATGGTTTGACCCCTTCGCGTGCTGGACATTGTTGTCAGCCGCCGCTGGCGGCGTGGTTCACCTGATTATTGACAGCACCAAAATTGCCTTTGGTTTTCGTTTGGTGATGGTGAGTGTGGCTTATCGACGCAGTCTGCCCATCGCTTGGATGTGGGCAGTCGGGACACACGACCAGTTGCGTTCAAATGGCGCTGCTCAACCCTGTCAGGCAATTACTTCCCTTGGGTGTGGGCACATCCTTAGTCGGCGATAGCGAATTTGGACGACCCGTACTGATTGCTAAATTACAGGAATGGGGTTGGGATTATGGCTTGCGCCAACCCGGTGATCATCTGCTGTGGTGGCAGGGCAACGGTCAGTGGCAGCGCCTTGACAGCCTCTTGGACGCTTGACCCTCATCGTCTGCTTGCTATCTGGCTTTTGGCCGTCGGTCGTCAGGTCGAAACCCGTCATCTGGTTGATTTAGTAGATCGCCATGACCGCCGCGACTTGAGCATCTTTCGCTGGGGATGGGACTTTATTGAGCGCTGTTTAGCTCTCTCTGATCCGCTTCCCATCATCGCTCCTTCGAACCTTTGTTTGGTGTCCGGTAGCTAGATTATCAATCTCTCAATTGTTGAATAAAACAGCTTGTCGGTTAGCAAAATAAGGCTAATCGTCACCGAGTTCTCTTTGCCTTATTGCAGTGTCGCCACGATGATGCTCATCACCGATTTTGTCGCAATGACTCGGTTTAGCTTGAAACCTGCTGCCTCTAACAAGTCCTTATATGCGGCTTCCGAGCGTTCCCGTCCACCAACCATCACCAGCATATTGAAGTCGGATGACATCACCGATTGACTCTTCGCCGACGAATCAATAGTTACCGGAATCACGCGCTCGACAAGCAGCAGCTTATTTTCACTTGACATCACACGGCGGCAGTTCTTGAGGATTGAAACACTGTGTTCATCATCCCAATCATGGATAACCCGTGACAAAATATAAGCATCGCCACCACTTGGAATGGTATCAAAAAAATTACCGCCCACGACTGTACAGCGGTCACTGAGTCCTGTCGTCTCGATATGTACTCTTGCCCCTTCAGCCACATGTGGTGAATCAAAAACAACGCCATTCATATTCGGATTGACTTTGAGCAGATTAATCAGCAGGCTGCCATTTCCGCCACCTACGTCCACCACCTGACGCAAGGAGCTAAAGTCGTAACTGTCGAGGATGCCTTGATTAATTACATTGATCAGATTTGACATGGCTTCATCAAATAATTTAGATTGGTCAGGATGCAATGCACGATATTGCCAGACATCCATGCCAAATTGGTGCTGGAAAGCGGTCTCACCAGTTTGTACGCTGTGCAGCACATCCCCCCACGCCTGATAATGCTCCTCGTCCAATTGCGTAACGGCCCATGCTCGTACTGATCCCGGAACATCTTTCCGTAATGTGCCGCCAACATCGGTAAGTGCAAAGCGATCATTTTCATCGCGTGTCATAACGCCAACGCTCACGAGGATGCACATTATTCGATATAGGGAAGGAGCATGTGTGTGGGTGGCTTCAGCCAGTTCAACCGCACTTTTCGATTGATTTTGGAGTAAATCAGGAATCCCCAATTTGACCAACACATATAAGGCTCTCGATACCCAAAAACCAGATATGAACCGGAGCATAATGGCTGAAGGCGACTCGCCGCTTTCCTGCGAAGCATTCTGTGCAACCATCGTAATCTCTCCTTATCTTATTGAGGAATCTGAACTTAAGCGATCTTTCGACAATAATAATAACCGATATCTAGCTCTTTCCAACTCCTTCCTCTCGTTCTTTTGTTCAGTGTCCGGTAGCTAGGCACAAGAACTCGAAACCTTTAATATTCAGGGTGAACAGTATGTCATACCTTACCACGCAGCCAAATAGCTGCATATACCGCTTGGTGACTTGGAAGGGCAAATCGCTTTAGGCAAACTGGAACTCGTGCGGGTTGAGGATCGCGATTTCATCGAACTCGAAGCCCTGAAAACCTATGCGGGGAAGCGAGCGATGGGGGGGTAGGGGAGGTACATGATTTTTTGGGTAAGTTAAAGGTTATAATCTCAGCATAATACAATCCGTATGCAAAGGTATAATACAATGAGCAAGACATATCTGCCACAACTAGCAAAAGAGCTGAATGAGGTAGGGAATTACATTTTCGCGCACAAGGTAGCCGTCTATGCTGCTCTTCAAGATGATGATCGGTTGACCGATGAACAGAAGACGGACGCTAAAAAAGTATTGGATATGGTCTTGCAGCATCATGATATTTTTCGAACGCTGCATGTCGTCAGATCGCCAAGAGACATTGCTGATGAAATGCGGCGGAAGGGCTTGAGGTAAGAATTAAACCCACCCAACAACCTTAGCAATCCCGACTGTCCACCGGCTTCCAGCTTACGGGCGGCCTCGGCTGCCAAGGGCATACCAGCGAACGAGGAGGGAGGTTAGGCCTTATTGCTGTGATACATCGCGCTTTGTCTTACCACTTGGAGCAGTAGACTCTTTTTTGTCAGTAGAGGTTTGTGAAGTCTCGCTTGAACTGCGGTTCTCAGAAGTCTTTTGAATAGGTAATTTGGAATCTCGATCATAAAATGAGCCTTGCCCAGATCTGAATTCACTGTCGTAATCCGATATCCCTAAACTTCCAAGCTCAGATTGATCATCACTATGATGGTTAAATATGTCTACTTGGGACGAATCTGGCTCATCATTTTGATTGGACTGTTTTTTATCTTTAGACATATATACTCCTGCCATTTGGCTCAATCTACTTTTAAGCATAAGTTCTTTTGAGCAGAGGTCATGATACAAGTAACCCATTGTCGATTAGCTATATGGTTAGATTGCTCGTGCATTGAAAAACTATAAAACCTCGCCCCATAATCGTGTACTACGCCTATTCTTGCGTGTTTGACCGCCTTACGTACTAACTCCGTACACCCCGAATCCGAGGGATTCCGGCCTGCCGTTATCGGGGTAGACTGGTGAGCAGTATTCGTGAGCGATTACGGGAAGGGCAGCGTTCTTTGTTGTGAGCTAATAGTTGTCGCACGACTAAAATATGCAAACATTCGGATATATAATAAAGTAAGTTTATGAAATCTAATGTCTATTCTGACACATACTACAGGTGGTAACGATATTCATAGCTAGTAGGGACTGATTATGGATGATCGTACTCACCGAATGCACATCACCTCAAGAGGTTATAAAATCAAATGGGGGACAGCTACTTTAGGTCCTCAAGCGATTGTCACAATCCACATTGGTAGCCCTACGGTAGATCCTATCCGAATCAACCTTACTCATCCCGCCATTCTAGGCCGTGCTGAGAGCAATGACCCTGATATAGATGTCAACTTAGCTAGTCACGAGGCAGCCCAAAAAGGGGTGTCTCGCCACCATGCGTCTCTGGAGAAAGTCAGTAACAATGTGATGCTGACTGACTTAAATAGTACAAATGGGACATTCTTAAATGGACAGCGATTATTGCCCAATCAGCGCCATCTTATACGGGACAGTGACGAGATCAAGTTAGGTCGATTGGTGATGTATATTTTCTACGAAAAACATATTTCGCAATTTGAAGATGCGCACAATGAGGCCATAAAACGTTATGTGGATGATGCAGGCTAAGGATTATACGTCCTCCGTTGCTAAGCGCTAATTGATAAACTCAACAAATGCGATTTACGGGCTAGTTATACCGCGCCCACCGGCCAGCCAGCACCCGACACCGGGCAACCGGTGCAGCGCACGAGCGCGGGTATACCAGCCTCACGGGCGCATGACGTGCCAGCCATTTTGTCGTGTCCGAGGACATCATCCCACGTTGAGTCCCACCAACATCGTCCTACATTTTTAGAGGAAATGAAATAACGCGTTAATAGCCTTGGTAAAATGAGGTAGGGTAGTAGTATTACCCTTTCGCCCAAACATTCGTTGCATCCTAACAATCAACCTTAATGAATAAAGACAAACCGCCTCACTCAGAATCGCAAAAAGTCGCTATAGAATTAGCCGCTTTACTCGGCGAGAAACATCACGGTGTGATCAGCCAAATCAGGCGCATTGTTCAACTCTGTGGTGTCGATTTCACCCGTGAGATGTACGCCGCTACCCTAGAGATTGAAGCCACTGGTGGTATGCTGCTACCCGACCATTCACGTCGCCGGACTCCCGGTGGCGTCTTTTTCCATCTCGTTCGCTCCAAGCTCGATGAGGATCAGAAAAAGCAGGTTTTCCACGGTAATTCGCAGGCTGGCATCCCACTTTTGTCGTGGACAAAACGGATTGCCATCATTCAATCCCTACAAACCGGGCAAGGAAAGATTGGGTCGCTGACGGTATCGCTCCGTGGCCGACCGGAACAGGTTGAAAAACGGGCTGAAGTCGTCGTCATTCACCTGCTTGATGAGCCATCCATCGTGAATTTACCTCGTGGAATCCCCAAACCGCCATCCACACCATCTGTGGTTGAGGTCTATGTCGCGCTCGAAAAGTGGGAGAAGGTTGAAGCGGCCATTACAAATTCATCTGACCGGCTGCTCGTTGAGGGTATTTGTGTCTTCAACACGCAGACCAAGAGCATGGTTGTCTTCGCCACCTCGGTACAGAGTTGTCGTGAAAAGTGAGATCAAATCCCACTGTATAATTTTTCTGGTATAGCTCCGCAAATGTTGATCTGACATCGTGGCCGATCTTACGCACAAGTGACTAAATTTCAGCCGGAGCAAGGGTGTACGATGTCAACTGCACTTTTTAGGTGTTGTGTGAGAAAAATCATACACCCACGGCTGCTGAGGCTTCCTTCGTATCCGGGTCAACGCGAACATCAAGGAATGAACCCTCTTTCTGAACTTGTAGCGGTAGCTCACCAAAGCGGATATACAAAAAAGGAGATGCTCACCTTGTTCTCGAAATCTTCAAATTTACGAAATTTTCCAATCAAGGTAGCATTTACCCTATTGCGCCTACACGGAAACCCCTTGACAATCTAATCCACCTCATATAATATCTAAACGATTGTTTAGAAAAAAAGTGCTATTATCCGGACAGCAGCCTATCGTGGTAGCACTACACTAAACAGTGGAGCGCACCTTTTGCCGAAGCACGGCGAATGGTTTTCCTGAGAATTGTTTTTTCTCCCCTTCGCCATGAGGGAGAAGTGACTGCGGGATGAGGGTTAATTATAGCCTCCACCACTTAATGCTGTCCTACCCGTTTCTAAAGAATAGTTTAGTGAAGCCATAAGGAGACTTTAACCATGTACGTTATTAATTACACACCTGGGGCAGCTTGGATCGCAGGCCAATCGATCTCAGATCAGCCACTCATGGAACATAGTTCGTATTTACAGCAATTGTTCGATGAGCAGCGCTTGCTGTTCGCGGGGCCTTTTCTGGATAATGCCGGGGGGATGGCGATCATCAGTGTTCAAAACGAAGTCGAGGCCCAAGCGATTGTTAACTGTGATCCCGCCGTCGTCAACCAAATCTTTCAGGCAAGTCTGCATCCCTGGCTGACCCTCTTCGATTCACATGCGGGAAAAAGTCTGAAATCACGCTCTGCGAACGAAGCGTAAGTCTGAGCAACAAAGAGGCGTGATCCGTGATCACGCCTCCTCATCGCGTGGCTAATGGGACGGTATTGCGAGTACCGATAGGGTCGTGGCCATGAAGTTTTCCAATGGCACGCGATCCGGATAAATCCGGGAATAGACCGCCAGCCCCTGAACCGCAACCACTAAATGACTTGCCATTGCCTCAATACTGAGGTCTGGGCGAACTTCCGCCTGGCATTGTGCATTGGTGAGCGCGGTGGTAAAACCAACACGCAAGCGTTCCGCATGAGCACTGGTGCGTTGATGTACTTCAGCATCCTCGGTACCAAATTCTGCCATAGAATTCGCCATGAGGCAGCCCAAGGCCGGTACCGTCATGGAATTATGATCGATTAACGCCTGGAAATATTGCCGGATTGCGGCCAGGGATGCCTCTGGACGTTCGACAATGGCGAATACTTCGCTAATGATCTTATCCCGATAACGATCAAGGACTGCCAGAAATAGTCCGTGTTTGTCGCCATAGACAGTATAGATACCAAACTGGTTGACACCGGATTTTTCAACGATGTCACGAATCGACGTGGCCGCGTAGCCTTTCTCCCAGAAAATGAACATGGCGGCTTCGAGTAATGCTTCGGGATCGAATTGTCGTGTTCTTGGCATAGCACTTCTTTTCTAAACGAGCGTTTATTATGGCGTAGATCGGGTGTCACTGTCAAGAGTCCAGACTCCAGGCCAAAACTGGGTTCCATCGGGATAAGGACAAAAATCGGAAACAAAAGTTCAACAGGGCAGGGAGCGCTCATCACTGTGATGTTACAGCGCTCCTTAAGTAGATTGAGTTATTAGCAACTGTCGCTTCGAGATATGTTAGAGGAGCATCCATGTCGCAAGAGATCCTAGAAGTTCGACCCTTTCCGCAACCGCAGCAAGCCATTGAGTGTATGCTGCTGCCGCTTCAAAGCCTCATTTACAAGACCTAATTAAGTCGCTATAACCTCGCTTTACGCGACTTATTTTCTTCGAAAATTCGATAGCCGGTGACATAAAAAAGAACCGATTTGCAGACTAGTAGTTCGCCACAGTAAAGAAATAAGGTAGAGTAGGTGTAGGATGGATTGTAGGGAATGAGGGAGAGAAAATGCCAAAGAAACAGAATGCAGTACAGTTGTCGGAGGAAGAACGAGGCTATCTGAGTGAAGTGATAGAGAAAGGTAAAGGGAGCGCTCGTGAGATACGGCGGGCGCACACCTTACTGCTCGTGGACGAACACAAACAAGACCAAGACATCGCCGCCTTTCTGCATGTAAACCCGGTTACGGTATCAGCTACCCGGAAACGCTACTGTGAAGTGGGCTTGCCAGCGGCCTTGAAGGAGAAAACACGACCGGGGAATCCGCGCAAACTCGACGGCAAACAAGAAGCACTGGTGGTGGCCTTGGCTTGTAGCGAAGCGCCAGAAGGACGCAGCCAATGGACGATGCAGTTATTAGCCGATAAGTTGGTAGAACTTCAGATCGTAGACGCACCCATCTCGGACGAAACGATACGCCGCACCCTCAAAAAAACGATCTCAAGCCTTGGCTGAAACAACAATGGTGTCTACCAAGTAAGTTAGGCGCAGATTTTGTATGGCGCATGGAGGATGTGTTGGATGTCTATGCTGATCCTTACGATCCTTGTCGTCCGCAAGTTTGCATTGATGAACGTCCCTGTATCTTGCACGCCGACAAGCTCCAACCGCTTCCCATGCAACCCGGTCAGCCTGCTCGCTATGATTACGAATACCAACGGCACGGACAGTGCAACTTGTTCATCATTTTTCAACCCTTGCTCGGTTGGCGACACACCCAAGTGACCGCTCAACGAACCAAAACGGACTTTGCCTACTTGTTGCGTGAGTCAGTCGATGTCCATTTCCCGGATGCGCTGATGATCCGCGTGGTCTTAGATAATCTCAATACCCATACTTTTGCCGCTTTGTATGCCGCCTTTCCGCCTGAAGAAGCCCGACGGATTGCTCGCAAACTTGAATTTCACTACACCCCTAAGCATGGCAGTTGGTTAAATATGGTCGAAATTGAACTGAGTATCTTGGTCAAACAGTGTCTCAACCGTCGTATTCCTGATCGGGCTGGCTTACAACACGAGATTGCCGCTTGGGAAAAAGCCCGTAATGCTCAACAGGCCACCATCAATTGGCGTTTCCAAGTATCCCATGCCCGTACTCGCTTGTCACACTTTTATCCTTAATCTTTACTGTGGTCAACTACTAGCGCTTATGAGCGTAACTTTCCACACTACAAAAAACGCTATATGCTTTGGGCATAGAGACTATTTTGTAGAAAGGTGAACAATGGCTGACTTACGCTTTGGCGGCTCCGTCTGGAGCAATATTGATGTGGCTTTGCGTCATATAGACACTATTTATAGCCAAGAGACTGAATCACTTGGTCTAAACGTCATTGAATGGTACATCCTGCGAATGTTATATGTAACAGATGGGCAGATGGCAAGCCGTTTGGCAGAAGGCGTTGGCCGGGCTGCATCGACCTTCACACCGATTTTAGATGGGATTGAGCGCAAGGGGTTGATTGAGCGTGGGCAACACCCAGCAGATCGGCGCAGTGTGCTTATTCACCTGACCCCTAAAGGCAAGGCATTACAGGAGCAGGTAAAAGCCAGCATTGAGCGTGTCGAAAGCAAACTCCGTCAGCAGTTTTCGGATAAGGATTGGCAGAGGTTTCAGCATGTGGTTGCCGATTTCCAGACGATGGCACCATGAAATAGGGCCGAACGGCAGCCGACTACGGGCACCTTAGGGCAGCCTTTCGCGTCATGATGCAGCGACTCCCGCAACTGAAGGTGACGTGAAAGCTGGCTGCTGGGTTGAAAATGTAGAACTTGCAAAACAAAGGTCGTCAATCAATTAAATTCGACAGATAGTTACAAGGATAATCAACCGATTCTCTTGCAATATTTGATGGGATTTAACGAACCAGAGTGTTGAAAAAGTCGGATCAGCTGTCTCAAAGCATGTTCGACCAGCCCAATGATGACATTTAGAGCCTAAAAACAAGGAATTTCGGAACTATAAACGGCTTGAAAGGTCACTGCGGGTACTTTTTCAACAGGTTGGAACGTTTCTTTTGCAATTTTGAGTACCGTCTTGTTTGAAAAAATGCAGATACATGATTAATTTCATTAAAAATCATGAATAACAAATCTCAAGTCTCAAGTCTCTAACATCCATAAACAAGCTATAGAGATTAAAGCTAAAACGATACCTTTGCGAAACAAATTCTTCGTTGTTCTAGGGTACTACTTATATTTGGTTTTTAGGACTTTCATCTGTTGATATGAATTATGTTCAAGATCTGCAAGATGAGATTGCAGGATGCAAAGTCAAGATCCCATAGTTAGAGGATCAAGTGCGCCGATTGAATGATGACACACAAGTTCTGTCAGTCGGCGAAGATTGATGTTGTGTCTGTTATTGTCCCCTATAAAGCAAATTTTGAAACTACGCCTTTATAGGAGGGCAGCGAGGCAGTTGGCATTGTGAGCAAGTCAGATAATAGCATTACAATTTCTAGTATTCTATCGTCGCCACCGTAAGCAATTTGGCTGCCATTTGGGCTCGATGCATGGATGTCGTGAGCGTTTTGGACTTGTTGGTATAGCTGGCAAGCTTTTTCCCATTGCAACATTCCATACATGAATGATTGACGATTTATCACATGTGTAAAAACTTGTGGTACAAGTCATATATGAGCTTGTTCAGGTCTATAATGAGATGGAGTTGTAAAATCGAAATGACAGTTTTAAAACGATTTAGGGCGGTATCGACCCTCATAAGTAGAGGTTTATCATGGATGATCTCACTCGCCGTATGCACATCACCTCAAAAGGTCATAAAGTCAAATGGGGAACAGCCAGTTTAGGCTCTGAACCGATACTTATGATTCATGTTGGTAGTCTTACAGCGGAGCCCATTCAGGTCAACCTAAGCCATGAATTGATTCTCGGCCGCGCTGAAGCAAACGATCCGGATGTTGACATCAACCTGGCGGTTTATGAAGCGGCCCAAAAAGGCGTGTCTCGTCGGCATGCATCGCTGGAGAAAGTGACTAAAAACGTTATGCTGATCGATTTGAACAGCACTAATGGCACTTTTTTGAATGAACAGCGTATATTCCCAAACCAACGACGGGTGGTACGGGACGGTGACGAGATCCGATTAGGTCGATTGGTCATGTATATTTTTTATGAAAAACAGGTCTCTAAATTTGAAGACGCACGCTATGAGGCCATCAAACGGTATATAGAGGATGCTGATTCGAGGGCAGAGGAAACCTCAGAAGATCATTCCCAGACGAATGTGGATAGTCTGTCATAACTAACGTTCATAAAAACCGTGTGTGCCAGCGGTTCTGCTGTGTTTTGTAATACTCCTCTATATCTCAGGCTTGAAAACGACTTAAATTAAAAGGATAAAGATAGATTGTAATAGTTGTCACAACCTATCTTCATCCTGAACTGATGCGTAATTGGGCAGCTATTGTTGCTGCCCGACCAATCCTACTGTAAAGTTTAAACAGGCTTCATGTACAAGCAGGTGACAAAACTCTGATAAGTGTCCTCACTGCCTGATGCATGGGATAACCTGCATCACCAGCCGCGCCAGGCCATACGACCATCACGAATAGCGGCTTCACGCTTATCCAGCGCCGTACTGTTGCCAAAACCTTCATCGACCCGGCTGGGGATCAAGTAGTGATTGAGCGTATCGGCATTCACCAAAAATAACACGCCGACCGCGCCAGGGGTGTTGATGTTGGGCGTGGCATCCATAACTAAGTACTGACCAGCAGGCAGCATACCGGTGTAGACACCTCCAGCGGTATAAGCCTTAAGATCAGTGGCTTCCTGAACCGCAAAAATACCAATGGGCTGTCCGGCGACTGCTGTTGTCGAAACGGCAAAAGCCAGATTGGGCAAGCAGGCAGACAAATAGCTAAATGTCTGTGCGGCCTGCAACTGGGCAGCACATTGACTGCGGCGGGTGGCGCCAATCAAGTCCGGCACAGCGGTATCCGACTTGAACTTGACGCTGAAATCATAAACCCCTTTTAATCGGTTATAAGCTGCATCGACCAAAGCCTTTGGTGCTTTGTTGTCTCGAGTCTCTTTGGCTTTCCAGCAGATTTGTTCCAGACCGACGGTAACACAGGTGTTATCCTGGGTAACTAGAGCCCCTTCGTCAATGGCAGCGACCGTATTATTGCCATTGATATCCAGAAAGCGTCCGTAGATCGCACTCACTTCCGTATACTGGGTTGAGTTGTAGTAAAAACGAACAGCTTTCGGGACGCAGCTCCCGCAACCAAACGTTCCGGCATCAAAGACCGCCACCACAATGTTGGTCATCTTCAACGACGGCTGGAATAAGGCACCGATAATCTTACCCGGTCGAGGATTCGTTCCGGGAGTCGTAAAAACGGGGTCTAGAATTGCTGTCCGTGAATTGAGCAGCGGCAGTACCGTCTCCATTAAGGCACGGCCGGTACTGATATAGTTGATCGCCTGACGGGTACTAAACATATTCTCGGCGTTATCAAAAACACCCGAAAAGGCAATGAGCTGTGTGCGGATCAAGTTCGGCGCATAGAGCGGGGTAAAGGTTGGCCCTTGAGTTTGAAGGATAACCTTATTAAGAATGATCGCGTTCGGAATAGCAGGCAGCGGTCGGCCAGCCGCTCGTACCGGATTGATAATGATGCCAACACTCACAAAAATACCGATGATGAGCATAAAAAGCGTAAGGCGCTGTTTCATGAGATAAATCTCCTCACATTGCTGAATTGTAATATCATAGCATGATTAATAGCCAAATCCTGTGAACTCCGTAAAAAACAAGTCATTTATTTACTTTCTAACAATTTATTAACCACGATGTCTAACGGTTCCAGCTTTTCCTGTGGCAACATAGGGGTAGTCGCTGTATCAGCTGCTTCGTTTTTCAATAAGGCGATCAGAAATTCCTGGGCTGCAACCTGAACCTCCGCATCAGTGGCCGGGTGATTAATGATCAATCGGAGCAGAGCCACAGCCATCTGCATGTCACCTTCCCTGGCTTTGAGACGGGCGAAACCTTCCAAAACTTCAAGGAGCAGGGGTAGGGCACCAATGTCCTTGGCGCTTTGAAGGGCTTGTTTAAAATACTTCTTAGCCGCTGGCAAATCCGCACTCTCAAAGGAAAGTTTCCCAAGATTGGCAACAATATTGGCCGTTCCCCATTGATCATTAAGCTGCTGAGTAATGTGTAAACTTTGGAGAAAATAGGCTTGAGCCGAGACATATTTTTGCTGGTTGAGCGCAATGAAACCCAGATTGTTGAGACAAGCGGCGACGCTGGATTGGTCACCCAATTCACGGAATTGCGACAAACTACGCATATAATGTTCGCTTGCTAGTTCGTGGTCACCCCGCAAATCCGTGATCATACCGAGATTCATCGAAGCACCGGCGGTCCCGTTGCGGTTGCCTGCTGCTTGATACAGGAGAATGCTTTCCTGAAGGTCCCTGATCGCTTCAGGCAGCAAATCTTGTGAGGCCTTCAACATGCCGAGTGAACTCAAGGCATAAGCCGCACCGGATTGATGACCCAGTTCTCGAAAGAGAGCCAGCCCTTCATTGAGGTGTTGAGTTGCGCCCTTATAATCCCCTTGATATAAGGCAGATTGCCCGAGCGAAACCAGTGTGTCAGCCAGCCCGCGTTTTTCCTGAAGTTGACGGAAAAGGCTCAGACTTTCCAGCAAATGATCGGTCGCCTCTAAATAATCCCCTTGTTGGATCGCAATCCGTCCGAGAGTCGATACCGCTTCTGCCCGTATGGCCTGTTTTCCCGTCTCTTTGGAAAGGTCCATGCATTCCTGGAGCAATTGGATGGCTTCATCGTAACGACTTAATCGCCCTAACGCTTTTGCCATTTGTACCTTAATCAAAAGCTGACGATCCGCCTGCTCAGCCGGATTGAGCGGTGCTACTAAATCGAGTGCCCGGCTGAAATAGGCCACGGCTCCCAGATTATCGCTGACCCGGTAGGTTTGTTCACCCGCCAGAATTGTAAATTGTAATTCTTTGGTTTTATCACCGGCCTGCCCCCAATGATAAGCTAAGGCTGCTGCATGGTTTTCTAGGTCAACATACACCGCTTCAATCGCTTGAGCAGCCTGTTGATAGATGCGCTTCTCTTCTTCAGGTGTAAAAGCACTGATGATGCCTTCGCGGAGTTTGTGATGCGCAAAGCGCCATTGGTTTTCCTGAATTTCTAGAACCCCGGCATCCGCACAGCTCAGCAACCAGGGCTCGAGGTTAATATCAGAAGCGATAGAGCGTAGTAGACTGAGATCCAGCTCCCTTCCTAAGGCTGCGGCTACCTTTAACAAAGGATACATACTTTCAGCCACCCGGTCGAGACGGCGGCGCACAATACTCTTCACGCCACCCGTAAATACCTGTTCAGGCAGCGGCGTTGAACCAATAAGATCTAATCGACCAGCCTCTTCTGCTAAGGCCCGTATGACTTCAACCAGAAAATAAACATTGCCTTCCGTTTCTTTTTGCAGCAGTTCACGAACCTGAGGCTTAGTCGCTGCGGCTCCAATCATGGAAATACTGAGCTCGACAATGGCTTCAGGTTTTAAACGATCTAACTTCAAAACCTCCGCCTGTTCAAAAAGATCTTCGAAATGAACCGTTTCGTCATTGCGGTAGCTGCCGATGATTAAAACGGGAAGATTGGGTAAAGACTGTTGCAGATAAGTCAATAAAGCAAGGCTTTCACTGCTGGCCCACTGCAAATCTTCCAGGATGATCAACAAGGGTTTTTTGGTGCGCTGATGCAATAAGGCTGCAAAGACCGCGAATAGCCGCTGCTGCGCTTGCTCCGGGTTGAGCTCGGCGAGACCGTTTAATGGACGTTCCAACAGATCTTCAATGTCCGGCAATATCGGTTTCAAGGCATAGAGATCACTGTCATTTAGTTCAGCATCCAACACAAGTTGGCGGAGTGGCCCCCGCCAGATTTGATAAGGTGCTCCTTCTGTTTCAGACTGCCCAATCACCGCAGTAAATCCCTGTACGAGAGCATGGATGCGCACTTCCTGCAACAAACGGGATTTACCGACACCACTTTCGCCACTTACAAGCCAAAGTGTCCCGCTGCCTGCTTTCGTTGCCGTTAGTGCGGACAGGAGCGTAGTTAATTCTGCATCTCGCCCGATGAAGGAAGCCGCTTGAAGGAAACTTTCCCGCATTGCCTGGGTTTCAAAAGGGAAGTTATTGCCGATAATACGACTTAAATCATGAATGACCTGTTTGGCTTCCTGATAACGATCTTTATAGTCTTTGCTCAACAATTTACTGATAATCCCCGTGAGGGATAACTGAAAAGCCTCTGTACTCAATAGAACGATCTCAGGCATTGTGGGCAAATCATCAAAGGCAACAGTTGAATTCAAATCGAAACTAAGATCAATTGTTTTCGTATTTGTAGAGATCTCTTCTTCCTTAGTCGCATCCTTGGCAGGTTCTTGATTGTCCTGACTTTGGTTGGCTAAGGGTTTAGTTTCATAGCTTAAAAGCGGGGTTAAATCAATCGGTGTGACCAGAATGTCCGAAATGAGTTCGCGTGTGGAGCGCGTGTTAAAGGGATGGTGGCCCGCAAATAATTCATAGGCAATCACGCCAAAGGCATATAAATCGGAGGCTTCACTGGCCCGTTTTCCGACCAGAACTTCAGGGGCGGCATACGCAATCGTCCCGGCATATTCTTCGCCTCCATCTCCTGTGGCTGCGATGCCAAAGTCTAAAACTTTGACCCTTCCATCACAGACAAGAATATTGGTCGGTTTAATATCGCGATGGATAATGCCCCGTCTATGAAGATAAGCCAGTGCTTGCAAAACCTGAAGCAGCAACTGCACTTTATCTTCAAGTGATTGGTGGGCTGGAATAACTGAAATGGGTTGCGGCTCTTGAAGCAAATCCATTGTAAAAAAAGGAGCATTCTCTTCAGTGAAGCCGTAGTCAAACACACTAATAATATTCGGATGGCGCAAAGAGGCGAGCGTTTGAAATTCCCGGCTAATGGCAAGCCGATGATCAGAAATATCAAAGTCATCTTCTAGTGATAAATGGTTTTTAACCTGCACCTGCTTGAGCGCAATGGCCTGTTTCGTGAGCCGATCTGTCGCCTCATAGACAATCCCCATGCCGCCTTGGCCTAATACTTGAGCCAGTTGATACCGTGCATTAATCGTTTTGGGCATACTGCTTGTCATGACTACACTTTACTCAGATGATAAGCTTGTACGAATGGGAATGATGATGTATCTATACTAACCTGAGTTTGAATGTTTGCGAAACTTCGCGAAAAGTGATTTGTTTCGAGCTAGCTTCAATAGAAAGATTTGCTACTGAGGACTGTTTCCTCTGGTTAAACGTCTGCTATAACACATTAAATCTTAATTCGATAAATTGGCTGCTTAAACCACTCCTACAGCCTTCGAGATTTTCTTATGAACAATTCATCAAGAAAGGCTTTTTAACTCAACTCACATATTTGAAAACTTGGCTTAAGCTTAAACTAAAATTATCACTTCCAGACGAGATACTCATCATGTCCATTTCAGTTCGGATTTTAGTGGTTGATGACGAACCGATTTTATGTGAGCTGACAGCCAGAATTCTCACTCGACAGGGTCATATAGTTATCACTGCTTTTGATGGACAAGCCGTTATTTCTTTACTGCAAAAAGATCGAGATTTTGGTCTGGTAATCACCGATCTCTTTATGCC
>JACDGI010000581.1 GCA_013821665.1 Anaerolineae bacterium | reverse complement strand
GGATAACCCAGACGACATCCACAAAATGCCAGTAAAGGCCGAAGACTTCCACACCCACATAATTTTTGCTGTCGTATTTGCCCTTACGCGCATTATTCATGACGTACAGGCCCCACAACACACCGATGAACACATGGGCACCGTGGAAGGCCGTTGGTGCGTAGAAACGCGCGCCAAAGCCATCGAATTCATTACCCTGATTGAAGAGCGCAATGCCTTCTTTAGCCAGTTGGCTGTATTCAACGACTTGCAAGCTCACAAACACGATACCCAACAAGCACATCAAGCCGAACCAGCGAATGAGTCCCTGTGAGTTATTCTGCCGGATTTCGCGCAGACCCATGACCATCGCCCAACTGCTCGTCAGAAGTAAGAAGGTGTTCAGCGTGACCAGCAAAATATTGGCGTTATGGTGGACTTGTGACACCACGTCAGGGTGATGAATGCGGAAGACGACGAACACCCCGATCATGGTTGCAAAGATGACCACTTCGGAGGCCAAATACAGCCATGTTGCAAACTTTAGATTTTCGGCATAAGAAACAGCATGGGCAGAACCATGTGCCTCTCGATGTGTCGCAGCCGGTGTTGTATCAACGACCGCTGGCTTCTCGATACCTACTTCGCTCATATCAACAAACTCCTATTTTTGACCGAGGAAGCTCGGCAGCCCGGTACGCAGCAAATTCGCCAACCATCCCGCCATATCCGGCAGCAGTGTCATCCACTTGATGGCCGCGAACTTGTTCCACACGCTGGCCGGAATAATCATCTTCAAGTACGGCACAGGCAGTATCAGTAGGAAGCCGTAGATAACGACCAATATGCTGAAAAACATTTCCCAGAAGTCGGTGTGCGTCAGGCCAACGGTATAAACGATCACACCAATGACGGCGATAGACAGCACAACCGCAGACGCAATCCGCCATGTTCGATCAGACAAGTAATGACGCAGCACGTTAAATATGAAGGACAGCAGACCGACACCGATGACCGCGAACATCACGGTCGCGATATTGGTCACTTTGACGGTCAGCACGAGTATGGGCAGCAGCAAACCAATCAGCAGCAGCACACCCCAAATAACGCGACGGTAAGCGATCAATAATAGCAGTGGCGGCAGCAAGAAAACCGGTATCAGCAGCGCCATCGGCACCTCACGGCTGGAAACCAGCAGCGGAATGGTCAACAAAGGTGCCGCTACAACCAATATGAAGATCAGTACGCGCCACGCAATATTGGCCTTATCAGGATTTTTCTTGCCCTGAAGGAAGTAATTGATCGCACTGGCAAACAACGCGCCAAAGAGAAAAAGGGAAAACATAGTCACCGCGACGAACACCACAAACAGCACCAGATAGCTGACCTGTAAGGCAGCCAGATCATCCGACATTTTCGGCAGCAGTTCGAGAGCCGTGGCGGTCTGCAAGAACTCGCGGATGGGTTGATAAATGCCACCGAGCGCGACAAAGCCTACGCCAGAAACATCACCGGCACCGGGATGAACATTGTGGATATGCGGCCCTGAAGGCAGGAAGCCAAATGCCGCAATGATCAGCACGCCCAAAATCGTCCAGAAGGTGACCTTCCATGTGAAGGCACCCAAGATGCTTATGGGAGCAGGATCTTTATGCGGTACTGCTTTAACGACGGCATGTTCTGGCTCAGCGTGTTCAGCTTCAGCATGGTCGCCGTGAACGCTCATGCGCAGGTCAAAGGCACCCATGCCCCAAACAAACACGCCAGCCGAAATGAACGCGCCCAACACAAGAGCCGCACCCACCGAACCAGCAGGGTCTAAGCCCTGTAACATACGGATAACCAGCGCCAGCAGCGCACCGCCAATAAAGCCTAGAATGCCCAATGGCACTGCGCGGGAGAGTCCCGGTTGCAGCATAAGCCAATCCTCTCGTTTCAGTTCAGTCAATAATCACAAATCAGTCGTCCCAATCGCTTTATAGCGATTATACCGCAGGCCAGTTCATTCTCAACAGCCTATGGTGACGTTCAAACGCGTTGTTAAATGATATACAGCACCACGTAGAACAGAACCCATGCAACGGTCACGAAATCCCACAGGCTGGCTCCACCTTCAACCGGCCAGAAATCGTTGGAGCTATAAGCCCCACGTTTACCATTCTGATACACGCGGATGAGGTAATAACCGATTACCAGCGCGTGAATGTGGTGGAAACCAATCATCAAACGATAGATGTAGAAAAATTGTCCGCTGCCCGGTGCGGCAAAAAACTCGTAGGCCATCACCACCGCGAACACACCGCCCAAAATCAAACCGTAACGCCAACTGTTGCTAAAAGTAACGATGTTGTCTTCTTTTAGCGCTTTCACCCCTCGCCGGATAAAGAAACTGCTGGCAACCAGTACCAGCGTCATCAGCGTCGGGATGATTTTTTCAACCGCGACGCCCGCAGGGGGCCATGTCTCACTATTACCACGTATCCAAAAGTTGACAATGATCAGGCATACAAATGCCATAATCCATGAAATCTGAAATACCGCTAATCCAGTACGGCGATTACGAAGCTGCTGCTGTTCCTGCCGTGAAAGTTTTTGCTCCAGTGCGTGCTGAGTCATACGACCATTCCAATAAAACTACACTCACATACTTACAATACTGTGTAGGAGCGCAAGGCCTTGCGCCCCCTTATTTGATTAGTCGCCGGCTGGTGCGGGCGCAACAATGGGTGCCGGACGAGGCACTACGTCTACATCACCCTTGCCGAAGCGACGGTCAATTTCATCCAAATATTCTTGTGAACCGGCTGAACCATAACCATATGGGTCTGGGAACGGCACGGGATCATCAACGAAGTTGGTGACCGGTGGGGGTGAAGTGGTCGCCCACTCCAAAGTGAGCGCCCGCCAAGGGTTAGCGCCTGCGATCTTGCCCTTGGACAGGCTAATAATCATATTTGCCAGTATCACAAAGGTGGAAATTCCCAGTACAAATGCCGACAAACTAATGATGGTGTTAATGCCCTGAAACTCCGGCAGGTAAATGGCGACACGTCGGGGCATACCCAACATACCGGCGATATTCATGGGGAAGAAGGTCAGGAAGAAGGCGGGATACGTCAGCCAGAAGTGTATCTTGGCCCAACGTTCATTCAACATGCGTCCGGTGACCTTGGGATACCAGTGATAAATACCGGAATAGATAGCGAACACGCTGCCACCGAATAACACGAAATGCAGATGCGACACGACGAAATAGGTATCGTGTACCTGAATATCAAAGGGGATAGCCGCCAGCATAACACCACTGATACCGCCGACGACGAACATTGACAGGAAGCCCAGCGCGAACAGCATGGCTCCCGTAAACCTGATCTTGCCGCCCCAAAGCGTCGCCAACCAGCTAAAGATCTTGATACCCGTTGGTACGGCGATGATCATGGAGGTGATCATGAAGGGGATACGCAACTGCGGTGTCAGGCTGGTAAACATATGATGCGCCCAAACCGTGAAGCCAATCAAGGCAATTCCCATTGTGGACATCGCCACCATCTTATAACCGAATATGGGCTTACGTGCATGGGTGGTGAGGACTTCGGACAGGATACCCATACCCGGCAGCACCATGATATACACGGCGGGATGGCTGTAGAACCAGAACACGTTCTGCCAGAGCTGCGGATCACCGCCTTTAGTAGCATCGAAAAAGCTGGTGCCGCCGATACGGTCAAGGATGAGCAGCGTCAAGGCACCTGCCAGGAAGGGAGTCGCCATGACGACGATGATGGAGGTTGCCAGAATAGCCCACACAAACAAGGGCATCTGCCAATAGCCCATGCCTTCAGGGCGCATATTCTTGATGGTGACGATGAAGTTGATGGCACCTAAAATCGAGCTAATACCGAGGATATGCAGCGCTAAGGCAGCGAGAGTTTGTCCATCACCGCTATAGAGGGTGCTGAGCGGTGGATACTGTGTCCAACCGGCTTCGGGGCCGCCAATGAACATACTGCCAAGCAGCAGTAGACCGGCCACCGGAATGAGCCAGAAAGCCAGAGCGTTCAACCACGGGAAGGCCATATCTTTCGCACCCAACATGAGCGGTACGAAATAATTACCAAATCCGGCGAACATCGGAATAATCCACAAGAAGATCATGACCAGCGCGTGAACGCTGAACAGATTGTTGTATTGTGTGCCTGTTTGCACCAGATCCAAGTTGGGGGTCAACAATTCCCAACGGATCAACATCGCCAGCGTACCACCGACGAGAAAGAAAAAGAGGGATGTCACCATGTACTGAACGCCGATCACTTTATGATCGACACTCCAGCGCAGGTAATCGCTTATACGCAGTTTAGGGTGCGCCAGCTCGCGTATTTCACGCTCTGCGCCGCCTACGGGTACGGTAATGCTTGCCATAATGAAACCTTTCCCAACTACCTTTTCCTAAGTCGCTACCTGTTAATTTACTTTGATGAACCAGAACCAGCACTTGTACTTATGGTGCAATAGTCGCCTGAATGGCGGTCGGTTCTGCTGTTACTTCAGTCGTTACTTCAACAGTCATTTCGGCTGTCGGTGTGCCATTGGGGCCAGCGTTGCCAATTTGCTGGAGCGCCTGACCACCCACAGTCGTTGCTTCGGCTGTAGCTTCGACAGTTGCTTCCGCTGTCGATTCGCTTGTGGCTTCGGCTGTCGATTCACTGGTGGCCTCGGCGGTGGCTTCAGCACCTGATGAGTCCGCACTAACGACGCACTGCGGGGGAATGTCTACTGTGAAGGGTGCTTGTCCAGTGGACGATTGGGTCGCCAGATAGGACACAATATCCCATACTTGGCACTCTGGTACGTTCAACTGCGGCATCAACGGGCCGTAGCCCGGAACAAGATAACCCTGTGGATTATGAATAGCGGTATACAGATATTCTGCCGGTGTTTGACCGGTAGCGGCTGAACGCGTGGTCGCAGCACGATCCGCTACGCCATTCAAGGCAGGACCAACTTGCCCTATCCAGTTGGCTGAGGATAAATCAGAGAGGGCATGGCAGGTGTAGCAAGGATAAACATCGCTCGCCAGCAGGTCACGACCACGAATTACTGGATCTGCGGGCGGATAAATAATAGCGGCCATAATCGGTCTGAGGGCCACATCAAAATCGGCTTCACTAGCGAGGACTTCGACCTTCGCCCGCATGGCACCATGATTAGCACCGCATAACTGGGTACATTCCAGAATATATTCACCAGCAACGGTGGGTGTATAGCGAACAGTGGTCACA
>JACDGI010000580.1 GCA_013821665.1 Anaerolineae bacterium | reverse complement strand
GCCTTGGCCATCGCTTGACCTTCGGGTGATACAGCCGGACTGTCCGTTCGCATATACGTTATGTGTCCGTTTTCATAGAGCTGCTGCGCCAGCTTCATGGTGGTATCCGGCGAAAGTTTCAGATGCGAGCTGGCAGCCTGTTGCAAAGACGACGTGATAAACGGCATTGGTGGTTTTTGCTGTCGTTGTTTAGGTGTGACATCTTTGATCTGGAAAGGGATACCTTTAAGCGCTGTCAGCACAGCCTCCGCATCGGACTGAGTTTTCAGGGCGGGCTTCTTACCCTGCCACCGACTGAGCTTTGCGGTGAATTCACCCTCTTCTGCTTTGAAGAGACCAGTAATCGTCCAGTACTCTTCCGGCATGAAGGTGGCAATGGCTTGATCCCGTTCGACCACCAACCGCAGCGCGACACTCTGCACCCGTCCGGCAGATAATCCTTTGCCCTGCACAAACTGCCACAGGAAGCGGGAAGCCGGGAACCCCACCATCCGATCCAACAAACGCCGTGTTTCCTGTGCTGCGACCAGACGATTATCCAGCGCACGGGGTTGATCAAAGGCGGCTTTCACAGCAGACGGTGTAATCGCATCAAACGTAACCCGCTGCATGACTGCATGCGAGTTTGCTCGTTTGACTAAGCTGGAGATGTGATAGCTAATTGCCTCTCCCTCGCGGTCAGGATCCGAGGCAAGGTACACCGTTTTATAGTCTTTCTTGGCTTCACCCCGGATACGCTTGGCGACATCTCCTTTGAGCACCACATAATCCGGTTGCATGGTGGTGAGATTGATGCCAAATGATTTCGGTGGCAAATCGACCACATGACCCATACTGGCGATAATTTCATAGTCTGCGCCGAGAATGGCTTTGAGTTTTTTGATTTTGCCCGGCGATTCGACAATGACCAGATACGTTTTACTCATCATTGAATATCCGCTTAATCGATACTAATAATGGAATTTGTGTTTCGCTGAGCAGTATATTAAGTTCATCCATATTTGATCAATTTCATAAAAGTGGAACCTAATGTCAAAACAATTGAACTCCACTTTTTGAGATGGTGCTTGCAGTTATTGCAAAACACCTGAATGATGGCAAAGAACAAAACCTGAGAACATTATTCACAATATCGCTTATCGCTTCTTTTTATTTTCGGCACTTTTAAAGTAATAACCTTATCCGAGAAAATAGTTGTTTCGGTGGATCGCCAGAAATTGCTGATTGGGGATAAATTTGTCAGGAAGTGTAATTATTTGCCCTTCATAAATTTTGAATCCATTGTGCACAGACGAATTAGGAAGATAATGACGCAATGCATATCCTATTACCACTTCATAGTCTTCTCCTAGAGTAAAGAAGCCACGATCAAACCCCTTATCATGAAGTACGCACAAACACAGTCCATTATGAGGATTTACCCGTAAATTATCAGCATCACTCCAAGGTACAATATGGCTTGCAATTAATAATTCAGGTATAGGCAACCCACAAACACAACATTTACTTCCATAACTTGTAAGAATCACTTTGCGAAAAAAACTCTGACCTAGTCTAACCTTCACTTGGCGTTCGATCTCGGTTAATCCAGAGAACTGTAAACTCATTTCGTTGGATTCTGAGGCAACTATCTTTGTTCCATTAAGGTCACCGACTAATCGAAGATAGAGGTCTTCCCCTTCTACAGCTAAAGTATCCCAATTTGAGTTGAACTCGTTCCATATATCACGATCAGCTTGACTAGCATTTTGCAGTCCTTTGATACCACGAGAATGATGATATGGATCGAATGATGCAAAGTTCGACAACTTCATTGCCACCGCATCAGGAGAGCGGTCAATAAACTCACTAAGTTTTATTATTTCGGGGTTACGGTGATGATATTGTCCAAACGGTATTCGACAATATAAATTCAGTGCCAATAACAATTCTTCTCTTTGCCAATTACGTCGAGTCATAAATTGTATCCGATGACAATTCTAATAAGTGTTTTTCTAGATTGCAAAGAGTAATGGAGCTGAATTACCTACTTGGTAATATTGTTTTGTTCTCGGATCATAGCGAATGAAGGCAGAACCAACTCTAGAGATATGCAATCTGATTGTTATACCAGTAAAAGGGTGCATATCAAAGTGTTTGGTAATCCTATTCCAAATATGGAGGTTCTACCTAGTTTCACCATTGTTTTCAGTTTTAGGCAACATTCTCCCTTTCGCCCTGCACGCAGGTAGTTGCTTATTGTCGTGACTCTGGACGTGAAGAACAAAATGGTTCAGTTCGATAGCATAGCAGTCGGTTGAAGCTGGGGATCAAATCGTCGTAGATCTGTTCGAAGGTACGCTGACCTGCCCACCCTGTTAGATAGGTCGCAACAAGGGGAAATGGACGAATCTGGGAACGAATATCGGCGCGGGACATGAGAAACACTCCTCTATAATTTCGCTGGAAACTCCCAGCATGTTGAGCACTACCGCTCGAACACGCGTCACAGTGCAGAGGGAGGAACCTGACCAGCATCACGAAGGTAAGTCGGTGGTTCGGCAGTCCCGCCCGAAGGGTGGTACTGGCGTATCGCCGACGGTGCTGGTTAGGAGGGAGCCCCGCGCTGTATCATCGCCGCGCGGCGGTACTGCGAGGAGAAATAAGTATTTGACTGCGATAAAAAGAGATACGCATTTGAGGGGAAATACCCGGGGAGTGATATTTATCGTGTCTTTTCGCTGAGGAATGCTTCTGGCAGGATTGAGTTACTGTCACACTGTCACAGGTGTCACAAGCCCAAAATGACGACTTTGAAAGTAGTTTTGGATACCCCTGTGTATTTTTGTATTTTGTTGGCAAATCGCGTTTCTGAAACTGTGACGCTGTGACACCTGTGACAGTCGCAAATGGGGTGAGGGAAACAAAAGAAAATACCTGTATTTGTTGTCACACTGTCACAACTGTCACAGGCATTTCTTCTGGATATTGATGCAGATTTTTTGCGATTATGGCTTGGCTGTCACAGCGTCACAGGTGTCACAGCCTATAAATTCCGCTTTTAACTGCCACAAACGAGTGGCGATGCCTCGAACGCGCCGCTGTACGGTCAGACTGCTGCTCCCGCTGATCAACCAGCCATCTTCTTTCAACTGCGCGCCAATGGCCGGTGTATTGAAACGAATGGGTTGTACACGCACTACCGCTCGATGCGCCACGTCGGGCAGCAAATAAACGAAGCCTTCGTCTAGATAGCCTACGATGGTGGTTCCGGGACGCGGTTCTTCGGGTTCACGCATATCCTTGGCTAACATGAGCTCGCCACTGGCGAGAAGCTGGGCAAGCGTGTCGATGAAGATCTGGCCCGCACGCTCCTGCTGCACCCCTTTGACCGTTTCCACAATGCTGTCCTGCCAGCGGGGTAAGCAATCATCACAGTCGTGCTCGGCCATAAATTTGCGCAGCATCTGGTAGGTGGTCACCAGCACCGCCCAGTTCTGAACCATGCGTCCGCTATTGGCCTGTCGCCCCATCTGGCTCTGGAGCTGAACCCGGTAACCTTTTGCATTGGTGTCAAAGCGCGATGCTAATTCTTTGCTGAGCGTATCTGCATTAGCCTGTCGTGCAATCCACTGGATAAAGTGGCCTGTGAAACCGGGCAGCTCGTCGCGCAGTATATCTAATGTAGCGAGTGCTGCGCCGCCAGGATCCCGTTTCTCCCACGGCGGAATTTCAAGGACCAGCATGCGCGATAGTATCGAGGCTTCACCCTCAATGGTCGTTTCGCCTGTCGAAAGGAGCAAACCGCGACAGGGCCGTTCGTGCCGCAGTTTTGCCTCTCGGGTCAGTCTGCCCCGACCCATTCCGCGCGAGTAGCTCTGGAGAAAACGGGTAAAGGTGCGCTCGTCGGCATAGACCGACTTGTAATCGTCGACCCAGAATAGGGTATCGGCCAGCGCATTACCTAGTACCTCAACCGTGTTGACCGTGTCACCCCACTGACCGGGCGGCGTATCCCGAGTAAAGCAGCCGTAGAAACTGGTCAACAGTGCGGCAATCTCCGACTTGCCGCTGCCCGATGTCCCGACCAGATGGACAGCTGGGCGTGTGGCGGCGGCGGGAAAGAAGCGCTGAATGACCGGCAGAAGAGCGAAGGCTATCAATGCGGGTGCGAGGCTCTGAGGCAAAACCGCAGCCGCTGCTTGAAAGGCGGCCAATCCACTGTCCCAATCGGCCACGCGCATCCGATAATCCCGCAGGCGATTTTCCAGTTCGACTTCGGGCGGTTCAGGCAGTTGACCTTCAGCGCCGATACTCATCTCCGGTGAAACATAGACCCATTGGCTGTTGATTTGCGTCCATCCCATGAAGCGGTAAGTTTTTCGGCGGGGATAGGCTCCCGAAAGTGCCAGAATGGCCGAGGGCAAATGGCGGTTCATACCGGCGCGAACGGTAAAGCTCTCCCCGGCATGTCCGGCAATGAAGCGCTGCAACGCATTCGGATCACCAAAGAGTTCACTGGGAACGGTAATGCTCAATCTTTCCTCGTCGCATGACAATTCCAGATTGGTGAGATGCTCCACCTGCCCATCATCATCCATGCGGGAAGTTCGTTCGAGGATCCTTCCAGTCCATCCAGCAATGGTTTGGCGACTCGTACCCCGTTCCGATTGTTTCTCAAAGACCATGCTGCCATCGACTATGAGATAGGCTTCAGCAGCGGGTGCTGCCGCAGAAGCCAAACGGGCTTTAGACCGTTTGGCCTGACGGTACAAACGGTCAAGGTCAGCCAGTTTCAAGCCATCGCCACACAGGACTTTGAGACGTTGACGCTCGGCTGCCCACTCGACGGCATTGAGAGGAGCGCAGGCCGTTACTGCGGAACTGATTTGATCCATGTTGGAGCGGTCACGCCCGGTCTCTTTTTGTCCGAAATCGTTCACGAGCTGCTCAACCTGTTGGCGTGCCGTTTCACGTGGCTCGGGAAGCGGATCGCGCGGACTGCGGCTGTAAGCACTCTGGATGGTCGCCAACGCTTCCTTTTCGCTGCTGCCGTCTGCAACATGGCGTGGGATCAGATCGTGTTCGGCGTCGGATTGGCTGTAGCCCGCATCGCGCAGCTGGCAGGCGGCTGAGAATAACTCGGTATTCCGATTACCTTCTGTTGCACCGGAGGCCAGATACTGTTCGGTGCGCGCTGGCAGCGGATGTCGTCCGTTTGTGTTCAGTGTCATGACATCCGTCCCACCGATCTTCTCCGTCTGTGGCGGACGACTTTCCAGC
>JACDGI010000022.1 GCA_013821665.1 Anaerolineae bacterium | reverse complement strand
GCCTATATTCTAGGCGACATATTGTGCCTAATATCAAATGAGACTTGGGGATTAGTTGTCAATGAAGCGATGGCTTGCAGTCTTCCAGTAATTGTTTCGAATTCAGTTGGGTCACAGCTTGACATGGTCACGGCTGACAATGGTTGGGTAGTCCCGTCAAATGATATGGAGGCACTGATTAATGCACTTTGTACGGCTTATGAACAGCGGTCAGAATGGGCACACATGGGAGAGGCAGCTCGTACACGTGTGAGTCAGCATACATTTGCTCTTATGGCTGAAGGAGTAAAACGTGCGTTGAATGCGATAGAAATTGCAAACCGATCATGACCAATATCAAACAGAGTTTATTATTAATCGAATAATTATATTATTATAAATATTGTCTTCATGAATTCCAATTTCTTATCAAGTGGTAATTTAAATTGAAGAGTAAATTGTGAAATGTTCGCGTAATATTCATGTCTCACCGCTGGCAGCTACAGTACGGCGTTTAGTAGGCGGATTACAAAGGATTAGAGGTGTTCCGCGTTTACTTTATTGGACACGTCATTGGATACTGCCAACTAACCACGTACTTATCACTACCCCAGATGGTCTGCCTCTGACAATCGATACCGATGATTATGGTCAACTTATGTTGTTCTATTTCCCTTATTCTCTTGATGAGCGTGCTTTGCTCAATGATTTACTTCAACAGGGCGACGTATGTTTGGACCTTGGTGCCAATGTTGGCGTGCTTGCAATTGAAATGGCGCGAATCGTTGGCGAGACAGGCTTGATCATCGCTGTAGATGCTAATCCTCGCGTGGTGTGGGCTCTAAACAATACTATAGAACTTTGTGCTATTCACTGTCTACATGCTGTACACTCAGGTATTGCTGGGTATAGTGGTGTAGGGCAGCTTATACGACCTGCAGTAGGTTTCAGTGAGTCGGTGGAAGTTTCTGAATCGCTAAATGATGGGGATTACGTGCCACTTACGACAATTGATGAGCTTGTAAAAATTTATTTGGATGGAAGAACGCCTGACTTAATCAAAGTCGATATTGAGGGTAGTGAAGTTGATCTCATTGCCTCTATGAGCAATATATTTTCTACAGGGATATTTCCTATGTTGCTTGTGGAATTTCATCGTGATAAATGTGTTCGACGTGGGGGTGATGTTGAACAGATACGAGAGTATTTGGCTACAAGTGGTTATAGTGAACGCCGACTTCGTCCCAACAGAGGGACATATAATCTTATATATGATTCACAACCCTTATCTGCGCGTGAAAATGTGCTTTTTGTCACTTCTTCTCATCTCAGCTTACGCCCCAAACTGAGACTAAAATGGCAGTAAAGGTATAATTTATGTCTGACTTTAGAAGTGAACTTTATAGTCGGTATGTCTCCAGTTTTAAAATGACTTCCTCTCGACTTGACGATAGTATCGTAAAACGATATTGGGTGTGGTGTACCCACAAATACCTTCCGCTCATCAACATGATTGATCGCTTGCAACCCATTTTGGACTTGGGCTGTGGGCCGGGTTACGTAATGGAATTTCTGCAAAACCAAGGTTTCACACATATTGAGGGCGTTGATATTTCTGCGGAACAGGTTGCAATTGCTGTTGAACGCGGTTTAAATGCCAAAATTGCAGATGCCCTAACGTTTTTGAATGCCAAACAAAATACTTTCGGTCTAATAATGGCTCTAGATTTTGTCGAGCATTTCAGCAAAGAAGAACTATTCCCTATGTTTGCCGCCATTTATGCATCACTACAACCCGGCGGCGTGTTGTTTATTCAAACTCCAAACGGTCGTGGCCTATTCCCCAACCAAGTTATCTACGATGATCTGACCCATATGACTATTTTCACACCTGACTCTTTACAGAACATTTTGAAAATTACGGGTTTCCATCAATTTGGGTTTCATGAAACTGGGCCAGCCCCAAGCAATTTTAAGGGGATTATTCGAGTTGGACTGTGGTGGGTGATTAAGTGTATAGCCAACGCAGTTCGCTTAATCGAAACTAACAAGACACAAAATGTATGGACGGAAAATCTAATTTGTATATGTTATAAGCCCCAATAATCATGGCAGAGGATTAAACCGTGCTGCAACGCATCTGGGCAAGCTTAGGTATATCCGCGTTAATCCTCATTATAACCACTGTTGGGCAAGTGGTTATGGTTCCTATCTTACTCAGTCGCTGGGGAGATCAGCTTTATGGAGAGTGGGTGACCCTGACCAATCTCGTCAGCGGCCTCTCTATTATCAATTTTGGTGTTCAATCGTACGTCCTGAATATTTTGATCGGCCATCATGTCCGTAATGAAGTCGAACAGGGTACACAAGTTTTGCACGCTGCACTGCGTTTATATGTTGTTCTGTGCAGTATTATTCTGCTCATTACACTGGGTTTATGCTTATGGCCAGACTTACTTAACTGGCTCAATATCAAAGCACTCAGTAGTATGGAGTCCCGCCTCATTGTCTTCATTGAAGGTGCTTTAGCTGCTTATGCAATTCTCGGTGGACTTTTAATGACTTTGCTGGTTGCGACCAAGCAGTATCCGCGCCGTCTACGTTATAGCCTCATGGAGCGCCTCATTTTCTTTGTTGTACCTATGATTATTGCTATTCTAGGCGGTTTACCTTTGGCAACTGTTGTCGCTTCTGGTGCGTTAACGGCTGTTTTAGCCTTCGTCCAGTTTCGAGATGTCCGCATACGCTCGCCCTTCTCACTTGGTTTGGACGGTGTGCGTTGGAGAGAATCAGCCGCTTTAATTCAGCCGAGCTTGCTATTCTTTGCTGTAACACTTGCTTCACAGGTCGAAGATATGGGTATTATCCTAGTTATCTCGACCTCCGCCGGGGCGCAGGCAGTTGCGCTTTTTTCTACGACACTTATGCTAACCAATTTCGTCCGCACGATAATTAACCAAGGACTTAATATTCTGTGGCCGGAAATTACGGCTGCCGCGAACACAGAACATGGGCAACTTTTACGATGGCATCGGCTAATGTTAAAATTAATTACGGGTTTCGCCCTGCTTGCTACCAGCGGGCTCATCCTACTGGGTACAAGTGTGCTTGAAATCTGGACGCGGGGCAAAATACAGGTTAATGCGCCCCTCAATATACTACTCACACTTTATTTATTGGTTCATGCTCCAGCTCTGGTTAGCCGGACATTTGGACTGGCGACCAATCATCAAGGGGCAATCTTCCGTGCAGACATTACTACCGCGGTAATGGAAGTGCTATTGGCACTGGCTTTGTTTCCAAGGTTAGGTTTATTCGGCGCAGCACTGGCGCTCGTGGCTGGTCAATCTTTCAATACTATCTGGGTGATGTTGATGGCGGCAGGATGGACATCCGACTCGTGGATGGAGTTGATACACTCATGGGGCATAAGAGGTTTTCCTACAGCTATCATTGTGCTGATATTGAGTACCGTTGGTCTTTCAATTATTCCCAGTTTTGCCGGACGGGCAGGTGCATTTGGTCTAATCGCTCTGCTTGGAATAGGGCTTGGGTGGCAAACATGGTTTAGCCGGACAGAGCGCGAAGGAATCGAAAATATAATCAGCTCTCTGGCTAAACGTTTCAAGCGTTCGCAAGTGAAAGGTGCAACCTAATGGGTGAAAGTTTAAATGTCAACCAGATGGAACTGATCACAACCAACACAACAAGCGTAGGATTTATATCCGAAAGCCCAGCATTCTCAAGAACAGCATGGTATCTTATTTCGCTAGCTACTGTTGTCACTTTTCTCGCATTTATGTTATTAGATCCACAGCCTAATATAATTCTTGCAATTAGTTCTGCTGCGAATGTCTCAATTCTTATGTGGGCGACATATAAACTTTACCTTTGGGGTTTATTGCTTAGCCCAATGGCTGCAGCCATTATTGGACCGGGGTGGATTATCTATTATTCTTGGGGAAATTTGGGAGCACGAATTGCTGGTCCGACCCGATTTGGTAGCAATTACGGTAGTCTCGATTTTTTCCCCCGAGCTAGCTTGTTGACTACTATTGGACTTTTTCTGTTCAGCATTCTTGTATTTGGTATCTTTCAAAAGCATACACGTAAATGTCGAATTCGATATCAAGATTTAACTTGGAAACCGTGGCAAGCTATAACAAGTGTGATTGTGGCGATCATACCTGTACTCTATCTTTCTTTCAAATATCCCTATATTGCAGGTTATTTCTATGATGTTACAGGTATATTGGATCAATCTCTAAATGCGTTTAGATGGTCATTCATCATATTGGCTATTGTCATAAATGTATCAGTAATGCTTCGTAGTAAAGTGTTCTATGCATATTGGATAGGCTCAGTGGGTTTGGTAGTAATGCTACTTCTCGCACTCGTCTTACGTTCACGAACTTTTACGCTTTTAGCCTTATTACAGGTCGGCTTGTGCTGGATCACTTTACAACCCTATCGTCTGCGTTCCATCCTAGTTGTAGGGACTTTAGTAGCATCGATCTTCTTCCTCTTTGGAACTGTTGTTAAATTATTAACTAATTCAAGAACTGAAACTTCAATAATAGAAAATATATTAACATTAAGCGACTTGGATATAAATTTTATCGCAGATACTAATCGAGATTCTGCTGAAATAGATGTTCAATATCGCACAGCTGGATTGGAATATCCCGCGGCACTTCTCATGATACAGAATATTGGTTTAGAACCGATGTATGGTAGAGGCATGTATCAAGGAATAATGCAGGGAGTGCCTGATTTTCTACGACCTAAGGGCGTTTTCAGTGAACGTCAGGCCATTAGTAATTATTATACACCTTACGGCTTAATTTATAATGACTCGATAGGTGTCCCATTAACCAGTGGCATAGCCGATTGGGGTGAATTATTTAGTTGGTTAATATACGCAGTGATCGCAGCCTATTGTCTTATTATGTGGAAAGTTATGCAATTTTCCCCTCGCTTATTCATAGCATTTTTGATTGTGGGGATAGGTCCGAGTATCGCCAGCGGTGGTATAGGTGATTTATTCTGGGAAACCTCTTCTAGCGTTTTTATAAAAGGGATGGGATTTTCATGGTTATTGTTATTCGTTTTTGGATTTTTCTTCATGCCTACTTGGTCTCCTGAAGCAAGGACCTAATTACGCGTTATGTGCGGAATAGCTGGTTTTATCACTCCCTCCAACACCTCGACTCCGACCAACGTTATTCAGGCGATGGTAGTTGGCTTGCAACATCGCGGGCCGGATGGCAGTAATATTTGGCAACACGAAATCGGTGAACACCATCTTGCCTTTGGACATACTCGCCTCGCTATCTTAGATTTGACCGACACGGCACAACAGCCCATGATCGACTCAGAGACAGGGTGCGTGTTGATATATAACGGGGAGTTATACAATTTTCATGATCTCCGTGCTGAATTATTAAGTTTGGGTGAACGACCCTTTAATTCCACCGGTGACACTGAGGTGTTGCTACGAGCTTACACTCGCTGGGGAAAAGATTTTGTAAAAAAGCTACGAGGTATGTTTGCCTTTTGTATTTATGATCCCCAGTTAAGACAGCTTTTTCTTGGACGTGACCATCTTGGTATTAAACCATTGTATATTACTCAATCCCCTCATCAACAGTTCGCTTTCGCCAGCGAAGTACGTCCTCTGCTTAATCTTCCATGGTCAAGGCGAATCATTGACGCATTCGGCTTGATGGGGTATCTCGCTTATGGCTCAGTTCAGGGACCGAATACCTTGATTTCGGGCATTCAATCGCTACCACCAGCCCACACACTAACAGTCGATGTGTCTGAGGATATAATCAAAGTACATGAGCCACAACGATATTGGCAGTTAACTCCTGCTCCAGTGTCGTCGTCCTTCGCAGATGCAGCATCTCAAGTAAGCATAGCGCTTGAGGATTCGCTACGGTTACATCTGCTTAGTGATGCACCTTTGGGAGTGTTTTTATCAGGTGGAATCGATTCAAGCTCAATCGTTGCACTGATGGCACAGGTTGCGCCTGAACACATTCATACACTAACTATTGCGTTCAGTGAAGCAAATTTCGATGAGTCGCGGATTGCAAGTTCAGTTGCTAACCATTATGGTACTCATCATACCGAAATCAACCTAAGTGCCAATGATTTTCTGACTCAATTACCCAGCTTTCTAGCCAGTTTTGACCAGCCCAGTTCTGATGGTGCCAACACATGGATGATTAGCCAAGCTTGTCGACAAGTTGGCATTAAAGTAGCACTTTCCGGTTTAGGGGCAGACGAATTGTTTGCTGGTTACTCTACTTTTACCCGTACAAGCCGTGCTGCGCAGACATTACCTTATATCGACTGGATACCACAATTTGGTCGTAACCTTTTGGCAAACTTGCTATCAAGCATCAGCAATTCTACTAGGAACCAAAAACTAAGTGAATGGCTTCGAAGCGATGGGTCTAATTTAAGTACCTACCTGATTTTGCGACGCTTATTCTTAGCGCCAACTTGTCAGGCATTATTGGATCCTGAATATCTTCGTCAAGCAAATGAAACTATGCTTTCCCAGCAGGTTGTAACGGCTTTGAAAACCTACTCTTCAACAGACGACTCCGTTACCGCAGTTAGCTTGTTGGAGATGAATACTTATCTCGTTAATACCCTTTTACGGGACAGTGACCAAATGGGTATGGCACATTCGCTCGAAATTCGAATTCCATTCGTTGACTACAAATTGGCAGAACTTGTAATGTCCTTTAGTGGTGCTACCCGCACACACGGAGTACTGAATAAACCCCTACTCAGGGCAGCAATGGAGGGCAAGCTGAACGCAGCATGGATTGATCGTCCCAAAATGGGGTTTTCTTTTCCGTTTGACATTTGGTTACGGGGCGTTTTGCGAGAAGAAATTGAACGAAGCCTTATGCAGCTTTCCGGCTTTCCATTTCAACCCGGCGCAGTCATTAAACTATGGAAACAATTCTTAAGCGGTTCAAATGGTATAAATAGTAGCCAAATATTAGTTCTGTATGCGTTGGCAAATTGGATGCAAAAAAATCAGGTGGTGTTTTTAAATTGAGGATTTTATTAATTGCTCCCCAACTAGGATTTGAACAATCCGGCGCGGTAGTTCCGGGTGGGTTACTCAATTTTGGGCGGTGCGTAGCTCGCGTACTTGCTTCCTCCCCTAGTGTTCATCAACTTGGTATCTGGTGTCAGGTTGACCCCGCTGGCACGGAACACTTTATTCATGATATGCTACGAGTACATGCCCATTCTGCACTGCTGACGGATATACGCTGTTATGGTGGTTCAGAGTGGCGACTCGCCGCAGATGTAGCACTGGCTTCAGCCATAAAAACTTACGACCACATCATCTATCTACTCGTTAACCAATCGGTATTGTCAGTTATTCCTTGGCATTTGCCCTATAGTGTTTGGGAAATTGGTGGCGAGTTATTCCGTCCGGTGTCCCGTTTGAAATATATGGCACTGTCACACGCAAATCGATTGTTAAGCATTTCACAAACTACTAATGATTATGCTCGGCAGCATAACCCGGGATTACCACCAGCCAGAATCATCCATCTCTGCTTAGAACCACCATTGTATGAACCTGAATCAAAAGATGATCCGATTCTTAAACAGTCCTATGAGCCTGCTCAACGCAAACTAGCAATTTTTATTCTAGGAAATATGCAGAAAGTACATCTTTACAAAGGGCATCAGCAGCTTATTGCTGGCTGGGCAGAGGTTATTTCACAGTGTTCTAATGCCGAACTGTGGATTGGTGGCGAGGGTGATGGACATCCGGAATTAAAGGCTTTAGCTCAAACCTTACCTGCGCTAGTTGCCAAACATATTCATTTTCTTGGAAGATTGAACGATACCGAAGTGCAAAGACGTTTTCAAGACTGTCGTGCCTTTGCCATGCCCAGCACAGGTGAAGGATTTGGCCTTGTTTTCGTTGAAGCTGCACGATATGGGTTACCTTGTATTGGTGGAAAGCATGATGCTGTCAAAGAGATAGTCTTACATAACCAGACGGGTTTACTCGTCGAACAAGAACCACATGAAGTTGCTCAAGCCTGTATTACCCTTCTTACAAAAGACAGTCTAGCCAAACAATTTGGTGACGCTGCGCGCCAACGTTATTTCAGCTATTTCCAATATGCACATTTCCGTGAACGCTTACTGCAAGCGCTTGAGATGGTGCTATGAAATTATTGGTTGTCATGCCTTATTACAAGCCTGCCTATGTATACGGCGGCCCCACGCGCAGTGTATCTATGCTTTGCGAAGCACTGGTTCAACTGGGTGTCCAAGTATCGGTTTTAACCACAAACGCTAATGGAAATCAGCGACTGGCTGTTCCTCTAGGCGAGCCAGTTAATCTGAATGGTGTCGAAGTCACTTATTACCCTCTTGCGTCGCCTTCTCTTGGATCATTTTTCTATTCACCTGAACTAGTGCAAGCCTGTATACAAAAACTTCATTACTATGATATTGTTGATCTAGAAGTTTTCTGGACTCATGCGGCAGGGCCGGTTAGTAGGGCATGTCAGCATCAAGGAATTCCTTACTTATTTTCACTTCGTGGTCAACTACTCCCCTGGGCTTTACGTCGAAGTCATTTAAAAAAACAGTTGTTTATGATGGTAGTCGGGCGACATTTTCTCAATGAGGCAGCAGCACTTCATGCTACTGATCTAAGCGAAGCGACTTCCGTGAGAAAACTGAATTTCACTCCCGAAATCTTTATTGTACCTAATGGTATTGATACATCATACTTTGCTCAATTACCAAAGAGAGGACAACTACTCCGCAAGTTGGGTATTCCTGAAAATGCATTCGTCATATTATTTCTTGGGCGATTGCATCCTATTAAACGGCCTGACATTGCTATAGAAGTTCTTGCCCGACTCCAGTCAGATCACCCTAATCTGCATCTCATACTTGTCGGACCAGATGAGGCAACTATGAGTTCGTCTTTACAAGCGCAGGCTCGCATACTAGGCTGTTCCGAACGAGTCCATTTGCTTGGACTGCTTGAGGGGAAAGATCGCTTGCAGGCATTTGCCGATGCTGATCTTCTGCTAGGTCCAACAGAAGTACAGGAGAATTTTGGAATGGCTGCGGCTGAAGCTCTCGCAGCCGGAGTGCCCATCCTAGTGTCGACAGGTGTACCAGTGGGCTATTGGGCACAGCAAGCCGGCGCGGGCAGACAAGTACCATGCACAATTGAGGATTTCACCCTAGCCGCAAAAGACATGCTGAGTGATCCTCCTAGATTAAAACAATATGCTCATCAAGGACGTAATCTAGCAAAAAAGAAGTTTGATATTTCGGCTGTAGCTCAAGAGATGTTGACACAGTACCAAGCAATTATCAGCCTCGGTCATCCAATTACGAATTTAGGATCAAGCAGTTGAGTTGATGCAAAGGCACTTAATATTTGATATTATATCCTTCAGTGAATTATTCCTCGATTGAGGTCTTATATAACCAATTATGGTCTATCCAACTAATACTATCTTAAAATCTGTTTGGGATACCCCTTGGAAGGCGAGTACCGGCATTAAGCGTTACCTGACATTACCATGGACTCGTTTGGTCTTTGCGTTCGCTGGTATTGATTGGGGCCACAATTGGAAACTATACGGTATACCAATCTTGCAAATTCATCGAAAAGGTCACATTAGAATCGGTGATCACTTACAACTTCGGTCATCCCTTCGTAGCAACCCACTAGGCGTTATACACCCTGTTATCATTAGTGTGCGAGACCAAAGCGCATCTTTGACAATAGGTCACCATTTTTCTATGACTGGCGGCTCAATTACTGCAGAGAAAGAGATAGTTATAGGAGATCGCGTGTCTATTGGTGCTAATACGATAATCGTCGATTCAGATTTTCACCCTTTAGATCTTCAACTTCGTCTTGATAACCCTAATGTTGGAGATAAAAAATCTGTCATTATAGAAAATGACGTTTTTATCGGAATGAGTGTTTTAATTCTCAAAGGTTCTCATATTGGTGCAGGCAGTATTATTGGCGCGGGCAGTGTAGTCACAGGATATATCCCACCGGGTGTTGTCGCAGCGGGAAATCCTGCGCGCATTATTCACAAATTATGAATAGAGGTAACATTTGCGTATTTTAGTTGTTACACTGCTTTATGCACCGGATGGTGGTCCAAGTGCCTCACTCTTTGCCATGCTATGCGAAAATCTAGTGAAATTGGGCCATCAAGTGACCATAATTTCAAGCGTACCTCACTACCCTACTGGCCAAGTCAACAAAGCTTATCGCTCAAAATGGATTCAGCGCAGTATAGAAAATAATGTCCGTGTGATCCGAGTACGAGTGCCTTCTGTGAAACGATCAGTTCTCTGGCAGCGGTTAGTACAATTCTTGATATTCCAATTCGGAGCGACTTATGCTGGTTTAGGGGAACAATATGAAGTCACATTAATCACTAATCCAGCCATTGAGATCGCTTTACCTTTTTTATTTCTTTCAGCTTTGCGACACAAGGCAACGGTTTTCTTTGTGGCCGATGTTTATCCGGACGTTGGTATCCAACTGGGTATATTCCGTCATCGTATCGTGATCGCGCTTGTCAATGCTGCAGAGCAGTTTTGCCTCCATAAAGCAGATTATGTCTGGATTTTTTCCGAGGCTTTCCGTATAGGTATGAATAGAATGGGTGTGCCAGACGAAAGGTTGGTCGTGATTTACAGTTGGGTTGACACCGAGTTTATCCAACCGAAACCACGTCATAACTTATTTTCAGAAGAATACGACTTGAATAACTGTTTTACAGTTCTTTATGCTGGTAACTTGGGACTGTCACAGGAATGGGATACGGTTTTGGATGCTGCACAGAAGGTACAAGAACATAATAGTATACGTTTTGTGTTTGTGGGTGATGGCACCGGGCGGACATCACTAATGACAAAGACAAGCGAAATGCGTCTCAAGAATGTGCAATTTATTCCTTTCCAACCTCAGTCAAGGATTCCTGAAGTATTGGCAACAGCCGATATTGCTCTAGTGAGTTTGCAAAGCGGCATCACCAGTGGGTCAATTCCATCTAAAACATTCTCATATCTTGCTAGTGGTCGTCCCATCCTCGCTTTGGTAGATAAAGGAAGTGATGTATGTATCTTATTACAAAAGACCAACAGTGGCGTATGTATATCACCTAACAACCCCGACACATTAGTTGAGTCAATTCTGAAGCTTGTTGGATCATCGGAATTGCGTGAGCAAATGGCAAGCAACGGGCGCACTTATGTCGAACAACACCATTCCCCACAAAAAGCGGCCAAGAAGGTCGAGGCTCTCTTGATTAAGGCAGTCAACCAAAGGCAAAACCAGAAACATGTTTGAACCCACAAAGATTTGTTGTGTTGCATGTCATTTTCTAGAACATACTAAGGTTGCTGTTACTCCTCAGGGGCTGGAGATGGTACGATGCAACCGATGTGGCTTGGTTTTTGTTGTGCCTTTATGGACCAAGACCATGGCAGATACAGTGTTTGTGAATTTCAAGGGTTGGCCGGCGGGAATTAGTGGTGGCGCAAGTAATCGTGAAACTGGGATGCATTTTGTCGCACAGGAGATTGCACATCGTGTTCCTCATGGAGCGCGTTTGTTGGATGTGGGATGTGCCAACGGTGAGTTTTTCGATGTGTTACGCAGTCAGAACAGTACTTGGCAGTTATTCGGTAATGATCCTGATCCTAAATGGCTACAACATGATTATGGAGACGCACAGGTCATCCATCAGCCCTTGCGTCAATGCAATTTCCCAGATCAATCCTTCGATGTCGTAACAGTGCTTGATGCCTTATATTACATTCCTGATCCCGATCTCGAAATAATGGAAATAGCACGCATTCTCAAGCCAGGAGGCATATTTATTTTTGATGTCATTGGACAAACTTATCTTATTTTGAGAGGGTGGCTCGGTAGAATGTTGAATCTGGAAAGAACACATACATTTACTGCGTATCCTTTCTATTATTCTGATTACTCTTTGCGATTAATGTTGAATCGTGCTATGTTGATGGTAGACAGTACTCTGCCCAATCAAGGAATTAAACCTGATGGGAGAATAGTACGACTTGCGATGGCAATTTATATGCTTGGTCTACGAGCATTGACGTTAATCTCCCCACAAATGCGAACATTATCGCCTAAAAATGTATATATCGCTCATCGAATATAAAATTTACTCGATTTACATTTTCTTGCATTCATTGCCTATTATTTAAAGGAGTGTCTTACGAGCAAAAAGAATAGTACTAAACGAACATTCGATATGGCTACAGAACAAATCTATTATGCTGCGGATTCATTCGATCCCGTGTCGGAGGAAAGTCTTGATCTATTAAAAGCTGACATGGCGCTCTGGGTGCCGGATTTACCAAATGTCTTCCACGATAAAGTGATTCTCGATGTTGGGGCAGGTAAAGGTAGTGTTGGCACTCTAATTTCTCGCACCTTTGCGCCGAAATTGGCGATCAGTTTGGAACTTGTAGAACATCGCTTGAGCACGGCTAACGTATGGCGAGATAGATTGGTAGATTATGAATTAGTTGTTGGTAACGCATTTTCATTACCATTTGCTAACGATTCATTTGACATTGTTATTGCCAATAGTTTTTTACATCATCTACCGGGACTTGAAATGGTGACAAGTGAAATAGGCCGCGTCTTACGTCCAGGCGGTTTCTATATTGGTCGGGAACCCAACTTCAACAACCCGCTAGTCCGCCTCGGTGTGTTTCACTTAACTGGAACAGTTTTTTTTCGCGGGTCACATTCAGCAAATGAATATCCGCTGCGTGCCCAAGAAATTCTAGCGGCTTTTAACCTAGTGGGCTTCAAGTGTGATCTTCACTACTTCTGGCGCCGTATGAAACATTTGCGTCATCCAATTTTTTCAGTAGCAATTTCTGTCAGGGCACAAAAACTATAATGATATCAATTTTTTATCTTACAAGGCATCAGCAATGAATGCAGATGTTTTTGCGGAATGGCTGCGACGACAAGGCTTCGATGTAATACGCTCGGAAAACAGTTACTGGTTTAATCAGGGGCCAAGGGTCTATCAGGCTTTTCCATACCACTGGGTTATTTCGCCTTCAGAAGATGAAATTATACAATTGCTGCGTGCCAACAATCTTTTAGGTGTCCGATATTCTACACCTTATTCCGCACAACTGGGACGGGCGAGTTATCATGCTGTGTATGAAGGTTCAAATTACACTTTAGAAAGTTTAGGCAAATCAGCACGAAAAAATATACGTCGGGGGTTGCAAAATTGTACAGTAGAGCTGATAGATTTTGAGCTTCTGGCTAGAGATGGCTGGAAACTACAGCAAGATACGCTTAGCAGACAGGGCAGAGAAACGGGCCTTACGAAAAAACGTTGGGAAAGCCTAACCCATTCTGCTAATCAATTGTCGGGCTTTGAAGCGTGGGGTGCATTCGTAGGACTGAACTTAGCTGCATCAGTAATTACATTTCAAATGTCAGACTGGGTTTATATGCTATACCAGCAGTGCCACCGCGACTATTTATCAGCACATGTCAATAATGCCCTGAGTTTCACCGTAACACATGAAATCATGAAACGCAAAAATATACGCAGCATTCTCTATGGTCTTCATTCACTTGATGCACCGCCATCCGTTGACGAATTCAAGTTTCGTATGGGGTATATTGCCAAACCTGTACGCCAGAGGGTTGTATTTCACCCATTAATTGTACCTTCTGTGAATCATTTTACTCAAAATCTAGTCAAACTGGCTCGCAAAATTCAACCGGGGTGGTCATCATTAGCAAAACTCGAAGGGATGATACGTTTTTATATGGAGGGGAATTTACCCCTCAGTCGACAAACTCAACCTATTGAAAATCCAGAATTCAACAAGTTATTTATAAATAAACCATAAACAACTTCACTATGCAAATATCACAGATAAAGCGCACTCGTCCCGAAAGAGGCGGGAGTTGATCATGCCTATTTCCATAATCGTTTGGATTATAAACAGATTGTTTCTAAGCAATAAGATGTCACAGTTTTTATCTAGTGTATTAATAAAAGTTTATAATCTTTTTATGATCTGTCCTACGCGTGTCCAATGAATACTTAGTGCAGCACCAATTTGACGGTAGCTCATACCTCTGGAGTGCATTTCTAGGATTATTGACTTGAGATGATCTTTGTCAGTATAATGTTGATTACTTAGCGTGGTCGGTGCGACTGGGATATCAAACGGTAGCATATGCCTAGTTAACGAAACTCTGCCCCTCGAAAATGTAAAATTCCCGCCTCAAGCTAGTAAAATTCCCACTATCACAATATAACTGCGTTTATTTACTGTGCGTTTCCAAGATTATTGAGGGAAGATAATCCTTGTCACCCGTATGTTGGTCACGAAAAGCAAAGTGGATTAGGGAGATACATCTTAATGGATCGGACATGCCTAGTTAACAAAACTCTACATTTGAGAGGGTAAATTTACTGATTATATGTTGTAAAATTCCCGCTTTTACGGTTTTCAGTGATGCCTATTGTAATCCAATTCATGAGAGCAAAGCATCTCTTTCACATTTGTCCACTTTCTTCTGGTGAATGCCTAAAGCTGTACTACTTTAACGATAGCTCACTCCGGCTCGCAAAAAGGGAATAAAACATCATCGAGTGATCATAAACTTAACAGTTGAATACTGTGATGCACTTAAGCCGCTGTCAGATTCGACAAACAAAGTCGTATCCTTTGTAGTATCACTAAATCACAAGAATTATGGGTGAATTTTAGTTACTAATACACGATAAATAGACGCAATCATAATTATAATTACTCTTATGTTGAGGTCGGCACAAAATCGCTATAAACCAATAGACGTAAAGCCAAATTACTTAGGGTTAGCCTTATGACAAAAATCAAAAAATCAGACCTCAAAACTCAATTGCTTCAAGGCATACAAATTCTAAAAAGCAAGCTCAACTATGCGGAATATTGCTATTTTATTCTGGCAGTGTTCTTTTTTTACCATACCGGCGCAGTACTGCCGCAAAATGGCACCAATTTTCATACACAGCGGCTTGTCGCAACCAGCAGAGCGGGTGCAAGCTTTACCTTACAAAAGAAGAAGCGCAATTTACAAGGGGACTTGATCGATGATTTTTCAGAGATCGAAGGCACAAATCCGATGCTGAAAGACGTTCTGATTCCCGCGATTCCCGCAACCACAATTTCCGATTCAGTTCTAAATAATTACTTAGATCAACTCGACCAATTCCAGAAAATTACGAGCGTTTTTTCGAACACGGAAAGTTTTGGTCAGACATATGACTATTGGATATCTCAATTAGCTAAGTTAACCCTTAAGCAAGGTGTATCGTTTTATACTCCCCGTTCGGTTATCCGGCTGATGGTAGGAATAACGAAGCCGGGCGAGAGTATGACGATTTATGATCCAACAGTTGGTACGGGTGGTATGTTTACTGAAAGCGCAAATTATATCCGGCAGAAAGGCGGAGACATAAGTTCAGTCACTTTTTATGGATGCGAAACTGCGCCAGATATCTGGGCCATTTGTAAAATGAATCTGCTGGCACATGGTCTTGAAAACATATTCATTCAGCAACAGGATGCCCTGCTAAACACTCATGATCTATTTGGAAAATTTGATCTCGTTCTACAAAACATTCCTGTGCCAACGGAATCAATGAGCAAGAGAGAAATATATCAATTTAACGAGGCATTCCTAAAACACGCATTTAGCGGAATAGTTGACGATGGTCGCGGCGCTATCCTAATGCCATCCTCTATCTTACAAGAAGATCGGGAAGACTTTTGGCGACAAATTATCAGCCAAGATTGGTTAGAGGCCGTCATTGGGTTACCTGCCAAATTACTACATGGAACAAATTCGGCTGCCTCAATAATAGTCATTAACAAGCGAAAACTGGATGCTCGCGAAGGCAAAGTCCAGTTTATACGTCCAATAAACACACCACTACCTTATTCACGACACAATGAACTTGATGACAAAGATATAACCGCTGCGATAGATGCATTCGAGTCATGGAGACATATTCCTGAGTACGCAAGTGTCGTATCCAACACCACGATTGCAGAGCAAGGTTACAAGTTAAGTGTAGATAAGTATCTGAGCATCGGTAATGAAGCGCCAAACTTTGATATTACATCTGCGCTCAAACGGTATCGCTTAGCAGCCAAAGAACGAGAAGTTGCTGTTGACCGTTTGATGAAAAGTTTGGAAGAGCATTTTAATTTTCAGGAACCTGATTAAAGGCAACTCCTACGTCATGAAATGGAATAAGGTACAACTGTATGATGTATTACAGCTCAGTGAAATTTATATTTCCCTCCTTGATCTGTCACAATACAAATATGCAACGTTGAGCCCTTACCCACACGGTCTGCTCTTAGAAGGTAAAAAAATGGGAGCAGATTTTAGAGGTAAGCAACACCAAATCGCGCGCGCAGGCCAATTCGTCATTTCTAGCTTAGGAATGGATCAGCATCTTTGGGGAATAGTGCCCCCAGAACTTGATGAGGCCGTTATCCATAGAAGTTATGCTTGTTTTAACATCCATCAAGATATAAACATCAATTACTTTGCAGCCTACCTCACAACAAAACAATTTAGTGCGGATGTCTCAGCAGCACGCACTAGAGCAGGGCAACTGTTTATGATGCAATTTACTAACATTAGGATGCCCAATCCGCCGCCCGAAGAACAGCAGCAGATTGCAGAGATTTGGAAATATACGGGTAGCGCACTTCATCATACAGCCCAAGAGTATAGCACTATCGTAGAGCTTAAATCGGATGTTGAAACAGAGCTATTTCGAAATCTAAGTTCATCGGTGGAATCGAAAGCCTTGGCATCATGGGCAACGATAGGATGTGATGAGGCAGTCGAGTATCCTGTCTATATGACAGCAAACGGGCAACCGCGTAAAGAAAGACCGCAATTATCGGATGCCGTGATTGGCATCATGCCGAATACAGAGATGGATGGTCAATTCTTATATTATTATCTTGAAAACCAAAAACAACTTCAGAAGACTTCTAATAATCTTCCACAACATAGCCTAGAAAGAGCTATTGAAACGCTGCCAGTGGCACTACCGACACTTTACGAACAGCGAAAGATTGCGACCTTGCTGCATCAGCATGATGACGCTCTGCATAAATTGGAAGTTGAACAAAACGAACTGCAATATCTAACTCAGGGCATCATGGAACTTGTTTTCAGCGGCGAACTACCATCCGAAGAAGCCTTAAGACTGCTCCAAAATTCCTAGTCTATTAGGGAATTAGCATCCCTAATTCCCCATACGAAATCCCACTTTTATTCATGACTAATTAGCTCGAGATTTAATCACCAGCAGGTGCAGGTTGTGTCTTTGGAACGGACACATTCGCCAGATCATCACGTGACAGCTTCGCTTCGTAGTTCCCGTGTCGATATGCAGCTGCTGCTATCGCGTGGGTGTTCACTGGCAGCGTCAGCACGGCAAAAATGGTCAAAGCGAGCAATTTGAGAGTCGCACTAGGCATCAGAAGCGCTGCTCCCAACAACAATCCTGCGAGGCCAACGGTCGACACTTTGCCGGAGGCATGTAAGCGGCAGTATAAATCAGGCATCCGCACCAACCCCAAAACGCCCACAATACTGAAAAAGATTCCGATCCACAGAACAATTAACCCTAGGATTTCCATCTTAAAATGCCCTTCCTTCAGATATATAACGGGCGAGTGCAATCGTGCCGATAAATGAAAACGCAGCAATAGCAATGGCAACATCCACAAACATGACTGTGTTTCGCAGCACAGCCAATACGATGATAATGCCCAATAGTAAAGTTGTTATGGTATCAATCGCTTGTAACCGATCTGGCGCGGTCGGCCCAATCCATGCGCGATAAGCACAGGGAATAATCAGGACAACCAGAACTAGAAGAGCCGCTTGAATACTGAGAAGAACAAGAGGTGACATCGCCTAATCCTTTCCAATCATGCGGCGCAAAAGCTTAAGCCGTTTCATCTGTGCCGCGTCTGCGTTTTGTGAAGAAGCTTCGACATCCAAGCAGTGGACAAACATGGTATGGCTGCCGTCAAAATCCACCACCAGTTCACCCGGCGTAATCGTGATGCCATGTGCGCTGAAGGCTGCCGTGAAATCACCCTCATCTGGATCTTGTGTGCGCACAGCGATAATACCGGGATTCATCGGCATAGCCGGATTGAGCACCCGCTTGGCTACATCCACACTGCAAATCCAAATGTCGCGCGCCAGTGTGACGCTGTAGACGACGAATGCGAGCAGTTGGCTCGGAAGCCGCCGACCATTAACATGAATCGTATTCAGTTTGAGGCTGAATAATATAGCAAAACCAACCAAAAATCCGACCAAAAAACTGCCAACGGAGAGCGTTGCCGTAAGGATCATCCAGACAATTGCGAAGGGAATAGCCAGCAAAGCAGTTACAATCATATCTAGCCTCCTAAGACTGCATGGATATAAATATTCGGATCGCCTAAACGGGTGACAGCCAATGTTGCCGCGTCAATCAGGGGAACAGCATACAGGCCAAGGAGAATGCAGAGACCAATCAAGAGTGCTGGAGCCACAATACTATCTCCAACCGGTTTCAGCTTGAGCGCTGCATCCGGTGACTTTTGAAAAATATGCTGCCAAGTACGTGACATATACAGCAGCGTAATCAGACCTGCGCCAACAGCCAGTCCCAAAACGACCCAGCTTTGTGCCTGAATACCCCCCTGTACAATTGTCAACTTGCTAATGAACCCATTGAGGGGTGGTATACCCGTCAGCGCGAGGCCACCTAACAGATACAGGACGCTAATCACACCCAAATTGCGCCCCGCACCACCAATGTCAACAAGGGCAGCGCTTTTATTCGGCATTCGGCTGGCAATAGCGCCAGTAATCATGAGCAGCGCTGATTTAATAAAGGAGTGATTGAACGCATAAACAATAGCGCCGACGAGAGCTAACGGTGTCCCCCAACCAATACCTATCAGGATGAAACCGATTTGCCCGAAAGTCGAATAGGCTAACATGCGTTTGGCATCATACGTCCGTAAGGCTGCTAATCCACCGAAGAAAATGCCAATAACGCCGAGTATCAACAGCAGTGTCCGAACCAAGGGTGCTTCGTCAATGAAAAGCAGCATCGTGAGGCGAATAAGTCCATATACACCTACTTTGACAACCACAGAAGACAGCACAGCATGAACTGGTGTTGGCGCTGCCGTATGAAAATCGGGCTGCCAGAAATGAAAAGGAAACACAGCACTTTTGAGGAGAAACGCACACATCAATACCACAGCAGCCGCTTGTGCCAATAACGGACGCTGCCCACCTTCGAGAAGACGCGCAATATCCGCTAGTGTCAGTGTGCCAAATGTGGCATAAATCGCACCGATACCCAGCAGTAAAAACAGCGACCCCATCGCGCTAATGAGTAGGTATTTGATTGCTGCTTCCACACCCAGTCGATTATCCGAAATAGCCACCAGAACGACCGATGACATAATCATCAGTTCTTGGAATACGAACAACGTGAAAATATCACCGGTATAAAAAGCACCGTTCAATCCAGCCGACATGCACAGGAAAATCGGCATAAAGGCTGGATACGATACACATTTGTCTCGGCAACCGAGGATATACAACGTTCCACAGGCTACTACGGTTGTCGCCATGACTTCAAACAAGGCGGATAACATATCCGGCGCAAGCACAATCCCGTAGGGTGGACTGTAGCCACCGATACGATAGAGTTGCAACCCATCACTCCAATTCAGGACAAGAATCGCTAAACTTGCTAACCAGGCAACAGTGCTAGCCGTCATGCCAATGATGTGTTGTATCCGCAAATAATGTGCGGTCAGAATACACACAGCAGCACCACTCAGCGGGATAAATATAGGAATCAGAACTAGCGGATTATTCGGCATCATTTATCCCTTGAGCTGATCTAGTGTATCGAGGTCAGCCGTCTTATAACGCCGTGCTGAGGCTGAAATCAGACCCAGCAAAATGGCGTATGTGCCGAAGCTGATGACGATTGCCGTCAAAATAAGGGCTTGAACAAGCGGATCACTGGTGACCGTTTTATCTACATTTTGGACATAAGCAGGGCTTTGCCCGTTGAATGCTCCTACTGCAAAGAAAAAGAGATTGATAGCAGTGAACAGGATATAGAAGCCCATCGCAGACTTCACCATATCGCTTCTTAAGAGTTGAAACGTACCCAGTGCGAACATGATGCCAGTGGCAATGGCAAAGAGAATATTCATAGTGGCTCGACCTCTTTGGGATAAGCGATGGCTTCCATAACAGTGGTAATGCTGCCCAGTACAGTCAGGAATATGCCGGTTTCGTAGACAAATGTTGAAGATAAATGGATGTTGGCTGGCAACGGCAGATCGAAGTTCAGATGAGAGAGGAAAGGCCGACCTAACAGCATCGGGAAGGCAGCATTAGCGATAACCAGCGCTACACCAATACCAATCAAACGGCGTGCGCCCAATCGCTTAAACTGTGTGTGCGCTTCATGATAGCCAAAAACGATATACCACAGCGCCACACCTAAGCCACTCACTACACCAGCCGTAAATCCATCTCCGGGGCCGTCGCCACCATAGAAAAGATGGGCAAGCGCGACGAGGAAAGCTAAGGGCAGTATGATACGGGTGATGACTCGAGTTAATGGCGTTGAAAAACTAGGGAGAAATAAATCCTCGCCGTGCGTATCGTGATCATCGAGGTAGGGTGGGGGTATAAAGTTTTCAACTTCACTTACCGGTTTGCGGATCGTTTGTTGAATGCTGGTAACCACTTTGACCATGCTTACTGGCCAGCGCGGTCCACCAGATGGCTTGGCAAGAATAGTGATCACGCCCAGAGCTGCCACACCAAATACAGTGATCTCGATAATCGTATCCATCCCTCGAAAATCAGTTACAATCGCGCCAACCACATCGGGGAAACCGACCATTTCTTCGGTATGTTCTAAATGCCACGTCGCAATGCTTTGCGGTTGCGGACGGTTGGTCAGTGCGGCCAGAACAAACAGGCCTACGCCAATCCCGATGCCTGCGGCAATCAGTACATCCCGCACTAAACCGATCCGAGACTGATTCCATAATGAATCAATTGCCTGTTTGCGTTCCACCGAGCGAATACGTGCCAGCATGACGATCAGCAGAACCGTACCAATCGTTTCCACCATGAACTGCACCAGCGCTACATCTGGCGCAGGTTCGATCAAAAATAAGCCGCCCACACTGTAACCAGCGACACCCAATGAGAGAGCCGCGATCAAATGATTCTTGAACAAAATGCTCGCCAACATCATGCTGAGACACAGGATCAATAAGACTGTACGCAAGATATCGAGACTCGGATGAAACTCGAATACAAGCGCAGCATTGGTCAAATGGGCTAATCCGGCAGTCGCTTGCAGCACTATGACGCTCGATAAAATCACGGCGAGATAATAGCGGAGCTTGCCACCTTGCGTGCGCAGCAGAAGATCGCCGACGTGCTCAATGGAATGTACAGCGCCTTGATAAATTTGCGTCCCCGTGGGCAGTGCCGGAAATGCCCAACCGCGCCATATCGAGCGGGTTGCAAATACAGCTAAGCCACTTGCAATTGCCGTCAGGCTGAGGAGAAAAGGTGTGCCAAAGCCGGAAAACAGGGCGAGGTGTGTCTCCTTGCCGACAATAGTCTCAATGAGCGGCGCAATTAAAACCGGTAGCCCAACGCCTGCTAACAGCGATAAACCTGCCAGTGACACCGGCCCAATAAGAAGTCCCTTGGGGGTCGCGTGGAAGTAAGTGTTCTGTGCGACCTTTCCGCCAAACACATCCCACACCAAAATGAAGGCCAGCGCAACCGTTAAAGCCGCACTAATGACAATAACGGCTAATGACAGCGGTGTATTCAACATCGCCTCGAGTAGACTTTCTTTGGCAACAAACCCTAATAGCGGTGGAATACCCGCCATCGATAGTCCAGCAATCACCGCCACTACTGCCCAACCGGGCATCTGCTGACGCAAACCGCCGAGATACCTCATATCACGCGTTGAAGTAGCATGGTCAACTGCCCCTACCGTGAGGAACAATGTCGCCTTATACAAACCATGTGCCAGAATGCCAACGGCGGCAGCTTTCAATCCTTCACCGTGTGGCAAGCTAATTAAGGCGACCAAAATACCGAGCTGGCTAACTGTCGCATAAGCTAATGCCGCTTTAAGATCCGTCTGACGAAGGGCAAAAAGTGCCCCCATTAAACCTGTGACTAATCCGATGAATAGCAAACCGTTTTGCCACAACGGAGTATCACCCAATGCTGGTGCTAAACGCAGTAAAAGATAGATACCTGCCTTGACCATTGTGGCAGAGTGCAAGTAAGCACTGGCAGGTGTTGGCGCACTCATTGCACCCGGCAGCCAGAAATGAAACGGGAATTGCGCGCTTTTGGTAAAACATCCGAGCAAGATCAATACGGTGAACGCACTGTACAACGGGTCATCTCGCAGGCTGGTGTTGGCGATAATCTGATTAAGTTCCATCGAACCAGCAGCCGTGCCGAGCATGACCAGGCCGACCATTAGTGCCAAGCCACCGCCGCCCGTAATGATGAGTGCTTGTAAAGCGCCTTTACGTGCTGCTTCATTCTCACCATTAAAGCTCACGAGCAGAAAAGATATGACGCTAGTCAGTTCCCAGCCGATAAAGAGCGTCAACACATTACCAGCCAATACGACCACGAGCATTGCACTCATGAAGGGTAGTAAAAGTGTATAAAACCGGTCTAATGACTGGGCATCATCGAAATAGTAAATGCTGTAGAGGACAATCATCGCGCCGATGCCGAGAATCATCAGGCTAAAGAGCAGCGACAATCCATCCAAATAAATTGAGAGGGTTAATCCTAGTTGAGGAACCCACGGTACGCTGACGGCGACATGCTCCACTTCACTAACGATAGGGATAAAGGTTAGCAACCAAACGAAAAGGATGCTTACCAACCCTGCTAGTAACCATCCGTAAATCTCTTTGGAGATAAATTTTCTCACCGCAGGCCGCAATAAAGCTGTAATAGCGGGAGCCAAGCTAATAATGCCAATTCCGAACAAACGAGCCTCCCAGTAACAGGTCAAAAGGGGAAAATGCTTTCCCCTTTTATGCGATAGTCTAAATAGATGTAATGGGAATTAGTCGCCTGTAGCAGGCGCAGCAGAGCGTACCGGAACACTAGCCAAAGATTCTTCGGTAGGCAACGGCAAAATATCAGGCCAAATCGATTGACCATGTTCGTAGTTGTCGATGAAATTGCCATCCATTTCCGCTTTGGGATTGACGCGCAGGCGACCGATAGCCTTCAGCGCACCGAACATAATGAAGGATGTGACACCAACCCAGATGATGGTCGCAACCGAGCCAATAATCTGAGTCACGAGGATTTGTGCGTCGCCCCCAACCAGCAAACCACCCATGCCAGTGTGAGCATTAGCAGCAAAGGGGGTCAAGCTGGGTTCTGCAAAGAGACCAATCGCGAGGATGCCCCAAATACCGCAAATCATGTGAACGGAAGAAGCACCGACAGCATCGTCAATCTTGATTTTCTCAAGTACATCGCCCCAGAGCAGGAGAAAGATACCGGCAACAAGGCCGATTATGATCGCAGCCCAAGGGCCGACGAAAGCGCAACCACCGGTGATGGCAACCAAACCCGCTAGTGAACCGTTCAAAGTGGCTGATAAGTCCCACTTGCCTGAACGATATTTTTGGAAGAACATGGCGGACAGTGTCCCCATACCGGCACCCAGTGTCGTGTTCAAGGTGACGATGCCGATGGTTCCAGCAACTCCGACTGCGCCTAAGGTCGAGCCGGGGTTAAAGCCATACCAACCCACCCAGAGAATCATTGTCCCGATAAGCGCTAACCCCAAGTTGTGTGGAGGAATAGCCTGACCCCAAACCTTTCCTTTGCGCGGACCAAGGAACCATGCGCCGACTAGCCCGACGACACCACCGACAGTATGAACAACGTTGCTGCCTGCGAAATCGAAGAAACCTTGCTGAAACAGCCATCCGCCACCCCAAACCCAGTGAACAACAACCGGGTAGATAAAGAGCAACACGACAGCGGTATAAACAAGGTTGCCGACAAAATCGGTACGTTCAGCCATCGCACCCGTTGCAATGGTACTGGCCGTCGCTGCGAAAGCGAATTGGAAGAAGAACATCGTTAGTACGCCGATGTTTCCGTAATATATGGTGTCGGCTGTGCTAATACCGGGAGCAAACAGAGTTGTTCCGATCAAGCCGCTACCATT
>JACDGI010000579.1 GCA_013821665.1 Anaerolineae bacterium | reverse complement strand
CATTTGGCGTAAGGCTGGCAAACTGCCAAAATCCACACCAATCAATCCCGATTTTTCGAATGCCGGGAAGTTGCCATCGTTCGCAATAAACCATAGTGTCGACTCAACTGGAATTTTGGTCAGCGAACTGGTCTTCACCAACAACTGCGTGTCATTAACCAGTGGGTAAGTCGCGTTGCTGATGGTTTCTGCGCTTGGAACGACGCAGCCTTTACCTGCATCGACACCGACCAGTTGAATCCGCTGCTGGTTATTCTTGACCACATTCTGGTAATCAGCCCAACTCATGTACGTTAGCCCGCCCTCGACATTGGCTGCTGCTGCCGCACGATAAAGTGCATCACTATTGATTTCAGTGTCTCCACGCTCAATCAAGGGCTTTCCTGACGATTTTTGCAGCAGTAAATCCATCAAAGGATCGCCTTCGACTGCCGCAAACAAAGTCAGCTTTTGGTCGGCAAACTTGCTATCGACTTGATTCCAGTTGGTTACAGTTTTGGCCGAATCCGCATCCCAAACCTTGGTTAATTGGGCAGATGTTAAGCAGCTTAGGAATGTGCTGGAGGCGTTTCCTACCAACACAACCGCTTGCTTGCCAATTTCAATACTAATGGTCTTGATGTTATTGGCGGCACAGTTTTTAGCTTGCTCATCCGTGAGCGGTGCATTCACAGCGGCAATATCAATCTCGCCATTGCACAAACGGCGTATGCCTGCGGTCTGACCTTCGAGTTTGATGTCTGCTGTGAGTGTTGAAAGCTGTGAAGTCAATGCACCAGTAATGTTCTTGAGATAATCTTCAGCACTGGCAGCCCCTGCAAAGATAACCTGTCCAGTTGCATCTTGAGGGATTTGGAACGATGTCGTTGCCTCGCTGAATGGACGTGTATTGGCTGTACCTTCCAGCGCGCCTTTGTTTGCTGTGACTGTCGCATCAGTCGGTACAGTGAGCCCCGCCGCTGCGATAGTTTTTGCAGCATCCGTACCAATCATGTAGCTCAGCAGGTCTTTCAAACCGGCTTTGCTCAAGGCTTTTTGGTTCACGTAAATGAACAGCGGACTGGTGATTGTGTATGTGCGTTGTTCGACAGCCGCCGCCGAAGGCGCTGTACAGCCGAATGTATCATTCGCGTTAATCTGAAGGATTTTGACGCTGGCTCCGGCTGCCGTCGCGACAGGCAAACTCACGACACCAATCGCACCCTTTGATTTTGCGACCGCAGCGATAACGTCGGTCTCTTTATCAACGGTCGTAGCATCAGTACGAATACCATCACCATCAACCACACCATCCAAAACACCGAATGTGGCTGAAGTCGCCGCTGGCGCAACCACGCTGAGTGCTGTGTCGGCATATGCAGGGTCGATGAGATTCCAATTCGCAGTTTGCGAACTCGGCGCGAAAATAGCATTCAATTCGCTTGTTTTTAAGCAGTCTGCATAGGTTGAGTCTGGTGCTGCAACAAAAGCGACAATGTTATGAGCAATCAATAATTCGGTATAATCAATATTGTTGCTGGTGCAATTGACGTTTTCATCAGCCGAAATGGAACGGTTTGAAGTAGCAATGTCGGTTGTGCCATTGCAGAGGCGTTCGAAACCGGTGCGGGTTCCTGTGACCTCGGATTTAACATCAACGGTTACACCGCTGGCAGTCTTGAGACTGTCAAATATGGGAGCAACAATTCCTGAACCTGCGACAGTAACGGCTGTGCTGTCTTGGGCAGCAACTAAGCCAAAACTGATTAAAAGCGTAAGTAGGACAATAACTCCCACCCGACGCTGAAATACTTTCATGTGAAATACTCCTTAGGAAAGCGTGTTTAGCAACGTGCTTAGCGGGAAAGATTGTACTCTTATACCCTTAATTGTCCACCCAGACTTTTAATAATAAGGCATAACGAGTCGGGAGTATCATAGAATTTGGATGATGAGTGACTTGGAATTGACACGATGACAGAATCTGAACAAAGCGTTTATGAAATGGTTGGCGGCGATGCCACCTTCCAGCGATTAGTGGATGCCTTTTACCGGCGTGTGGCGGAAGATGAGGTCTTGCGGTCTATGTTCCCCGCTGATCTGGAACCCGGTAAACACTGGCAATATTTGTTTCTGGCTCAATTCTTCGGCGGCCCCGCGCGTTACATCGAGGAGCGAGGTCATCCACGTTTGCGGATGCGCCACTCGCCCTTCATTATTGATCAGCAGGGACGCGACCACTGGTTTGCTCATATGTGCGCCGCGATTGACGAGGTTGGTATTCAAGAACCGGCTCGCAGTATCATGCGCGACTATTTTGAGCGTGGTGCAACCTTCATGATAAACGCCGATTCGGGCGCTCCGAACCTGATGCAATGGCAAAAGCCTGCGAAAGATGAACCCACATGAGTCGACCAAATGGCAAATCCTTGAAGCAAGTCCGTTTTGAGAGTACACATCCCGTTGAACGTGTGCCTTATGCCACTTACTTGATGCGCAAAATTATTGAATGGCCGCGTCTGCTGCGTATTGTCGTCATCTCCATATTTTCGATTGGCGTTACGGCGGCGGTTTTCCCGCTTGTCGATTTCGTATATATGGATCGTTTCTTTGATATGAGTACCCGTATTCTTCCGTCTTTTGTTTCGGTGGGTTTTGGTATAATTATGTATGGTTTTGGCTGGTGGTTGCTCGTGGGCATCCGGGGTGAAAAGCGGCCTGAACGTATCGGTGTTCTTATTTATGTCTTGGTTGGTATTTTAGTAATGCTCTATGTGTTTATTTTGGTTATCAATGGGTATTCTACGGCGATGTTGCCGGATGCCTAGCAGGAGTCTTTGAAATGAAACGAATTATTGCGATAGGGCTATTCGGTCTGCTCATGGTAGGCTGCACTCCAAAAGCCACCGAAGCATTGCCGACTCTAATCCCAACACCTCAGCCCGTGTCTCCTGCAACCGAAACGCCTGTTCCGACTGTTGCGCCCACCGAAGATCTCAGCAGTCGCGCAACGCTTCCGCCCAGTTGGACACCTTCAGAGGCTCCCACTGATATTCCGATTCCAGCGACGGAAACGCCATTACCACAAATAACCGCAATTCCAACCTTAGTTGCCTGTGGCCCGTTTGATGTTGATCGCACCAAGAGCGCTGCGACCTTTACAGTCGGGCAGCCCGCGCAGGTGTATTGGACTCCCGTTCAGGGCGCAGTTCGCTACCGAATAGGGGTTCTAAATGCTTTCAACCAAGAAATTTTCATGGATTATGCAGTAGATGCTACTTACACGTTTAAGCCTGATTTGTTCGAGGCAGGTACGCGCTACGCATGGCGTGTCTATCCCGAAGATTCACTTGGTCGGCAGATGTGTCTCGCTGTAACGGGTGATATGTCACCCGGCTAAATCGTTCAATGACATTCCCCATCAAATTTTATTTTGATGGGGATTTCAGAATATATTCCTCATAAGCTTCTGCTGTCCATGGCAGGGCAGGCTTAAAGAACTCGTCATAAATAGCCTGTGCGTACACGCGGATTTCATATTGTGCATCAGGAGCCATCCGCAGTCGCAAAAACTGCATTAGGTTATGCGCGTCAACCTTGGCAACCCATGTGTAATAAACACTGAAACCCGGTAAAAACAGCCGCGCCATTTCTTTGGATACGCCAGCCTTCAACGCTTCTTCGTAAAGGTCATAACCTTTTTTGTAGAATTCGTTGAGCTTGTTGGTTAAATCGTCATTAGTGGCAGGGTCAACTTCACCATCACTGGCTTGTTTGTTACTTGCTGCTTGTTTGCGCCAAACATCAGGCACATAAAAGTCATTTTCCTCAAATGGTGAGTACCGTCCCGATTGGGCGTTGAAATTCCACGTCCTATGTCGCGCCCACTGCCACCATGTCACCAATGGTGCCCGCACGCGGAACTTAAACTCGACCATTTCAAACGGGCTTGTGTGATGATTTCGCAGCAGATAGAAGAGGAGCTTCTTGTCTTTTTCCGGGCCTTTACTTTCGCCCATAAAGCTCACACGCGCAGCGTTCACAATCGCTAAATCACCGCTAACGCCTGTCGCGGGACTCGGCAGCATATCGACAAGTTCAATCCATCCCTTGTCCAAGACTTCGACACGTTTACCAACCAATACTTCAGGCGGATTTGAAGCCATCTTGATAACTTCCATTCATAACCATTGACGCAATTATGTATTTAGACTTTCTAACCTCCTTTCCCACTCTTGCGCTCACGAGAGTATTTTAAGCCCTCTCCCTTGAGTTCGGGGGAGAGGGTTGGGATGAGGGGGTTAGAATTGCATTATTTAGGCGAAATAACTGAGGGCCAATCGGACGCGATCTTCGACCGTAGGCGGCGCATCCTTGGGCAGTGATTGGATAGCGGTTTGCGCTTCGACGATGCTGTAACCAAGGGCAACCAACGTATCCAGCACGTCACTGTTCAGGTCATCAAACACGGAGATCGGCGCAGTATCCAGCCCAAATTTGAATTTGTCTTTCAACTCCAGCAAAATCTTTTGTGCCGATTTATTACCAATCCCCGGCACGCGCGTTAAGATTTCTGCTCGATCTCCGACAACCGCATTCCGCAGACTGTCTAAACTGAGCGTGCTGAGAATTGCCAATCCTGTCTTGGGGCCAATCCCGCTAATTGTAATCAGAGTGTCAAACACATCGCGCTCGGTTGTCGTCGCGAACCCGTATAACGTCATCGAGTCTTCGCGCACAATCAGCGTCGTATGCAGAAAAGCATCACTGTCGTCGTGCAGACGCTCAAGTGTGGAATGTGGGACGAATACTTTGTAGCCGATACCGTTATTGGTTGCAATAACCGCATAATCTTTGCCGGTAGCTGCGACCACACCCTGAATACTGGCAATCATATAGTGTTTTACCCACTAATCCATGTAGCTATCGTAACGTGAATTGTGCAAATCGGTGATAGCAATGGCGAGACCATCCGCCGCATCGTCAGGCCGTGGAATTTCGTCCAAACCCAACAATATCCGCACCATTTCCTGCATTTGCGGTTTCTTTGCGCCACCATATCCGGCAATCGACTGCTTAATATTATTGGGCTTATATTCTGCGATGGGCAATTTTGCTCCAGCCAGCGCTGCCAGAATTACGCCGCGTCCTTGTGCAACTGTGATGGCTGTGGTGACGTTCTTTGCGAAGAACAACTCTTCCACAGCCGCCCGATCAGGTTTATAGGTGGTCGTCAACTCGCGGATGCCATCGTAGATAATCAGCAATCGTTCCCACATCGGCATCGCAGGTACAGT
>JACDGI010000578.1 GCA_013821665.1 Anaerolineae bacterium | reverse complement strand
AATTTGAACATCACCACCGAGAGTGACCACACAAAATTGACGATCAGCAAAAGACCTAAAATGTTTGAGAACTGAAACCCGCTGATGCCGCGCCGCGCCGAAAGGGTTACGGCTGCGCCTAAAATAAAAACAAAACCCACAAATTGGATCGCTGTAATGGTCTCGTGTAACAGTAGAAATGAGAGGATTAAGACCATCACCGGTTGTATTTGGATTAGCACGATAATCTTGCTAGTTTCTTCCCTAGCAAGCGCCCGATAATACAATAATGTACCTATGGAAACTAAGATGCCCGTAAACATCACAATTGCAACATCACGGAAGGCTAATATGGGGAACCCCGTCACCACCCACAATACACAACCACTGAGAAACGCCATAACTGTAATATAGGGGATCATGGAAGCAGGATTGCGTACATGTTTTTCTAAAATCAGCTTGTCAATGAAATTGACAATTGTGAAAACGAAGGGTGCGAGCAGTGCATAAATGAGCCAGCTCATCAATCATTCCTTACTTGGTAGGGTTGCATTATCTCAGTGTACACCAGCGCCCTAGATGGGTGTAGGCCATCCCCAAGCCATGCGGTAAAATACACATACAAATCCCAACTATGCACACATGGAGAGCCCACTGTGATTGATTTCCAACCTTTATTTCAAGCGGTACGGCAGGCCGCCGTTCTCTGCCAACAAGTGCAGGAACATTATCTTGTCAGCAGTGACAAAGGTGGTCACGAACCGGTGACGATTGCGGACTATGGCGCACAGGCCATCCTCAGCCGTGCCATCAGCCAATACTTCCCTGATGATGCCATCCTCGCGGAAGAACAAGGCGGGCAGTTTATGGAACTGGTATCGGATGAGCAGCGGCAGGAAGTCATCCGGCTGATTAGCGAAATTCTAGGCATCCCTGTGACGCAAGTGGATGTCGTCAAGTGGCTGGATTATGGACAAAACCGTGAGGCTTCGCGCACATGGGTTATCGATCCCATTGACGGCACCAAAGGTTATATCTCGATGCGGAATTATGCTATCGCTGTCGGCATGATGGTTGACCGCAAGCCCGTGGGCGGCATCATCGGCACACCGGCTTACCCCGGTGGCGCACAGTTATTTCATGCCCAAAGCGGCGTGGCATATATGCAGCCATTGAACGGTGGCGAGGTCAAACGTATTCATACCTCGACGCGTACCGAAGCGGCCAGTTTACGTGCTTTAGAAAGTGTCGAAAAGAGTCATGCTAACCATGACCGGATGCAGCTTGTGCGCGAGGCAGCCGGTTTTGGTGCAGCCGAACTGATTCACATCGACAGTATGGAAAAGTATGCGCGGATCGCGGCTGGTGATGCAGAACTTTATTTGCGACTGCCGCGCCTCGGCAGCATACGCCCCTTTATGATCTGGGATCACTGCGCGGGCACGGCCATTGTGGAAGCAGCGGGCGGCAAAGTTACCGATGTGGATGGTTCGCCGTTGGATTGGTCGACGGGAAAAACCCTGAATAATCAGGGTATTATCGTCAGCAACAGCGCGGTTCATGATCGCGTGATCGCGGCTGTCCAAAAGATTTTAGCCGAGGAAACTTAAGTTTATCGGACAGGGACTTCTTCATACAACGGTAAGCTGAAGGTGATTTGTGTGCCAGAGCCGGGTCGTGAAGCCACGTCCAGTTGACCGCTGTGGGCTTCCGCAATCCGACGCGCCAGATGCAGACCTAAGCCCAGACCTTGCTGCTCATTGTGGTCGCGGTCAACTTGCTCGAAATCACGCACGGCGTGGCTGATTTGTTCTTCGGTCATCCCTGCACCGCAGTCTGTGATGCTAATGTAAACCCATGCGTCGCGTGTCCACTGGGAAACTTTTATTTCACAGTTATCCGGTGAATAATCGAGGGCGTTGGCGATAATTTCAGCCAGCGCATGAGTCAATGAGGGCGTGTTGCAAACGACCACTGAGGTCTTGTCGCGTTCATCAACGTTCACACTGCCGGTCGGGTTGCGATAGGCAAAACGCCGCGACAAATTTACCGCTGCCACCAGCACCGTCCAGATGGGAGTAGCAAACCCAAATTCGTTGACAACCTCTTGACTCAAGGTATTGGTATCAAGCTGGGTCATGAGCGCCAACTGTTCGGCAAGGTGATAAATGCGGTAGCTGCCGGTTTGCAGACTGTCCAGAATGTCGCGGATTTCGTGCGTCTCTAAGGTATCAAGTTGAGCAGAGAGCAAATTCTGCACCATTAATATTGAGGCGATGGGTGTACGCATTTCGTGCGAGACGACCCGTGCCAGACGCTTTTTAACATCCCCTAATTCTTTGGAGGCGAGATTCACCTGTATCACTTGACGTTCCAAGCGTGCCTGAATAGCGGCCAATAATTCGGGATAGCTAAACGGCTTGGTCAAATAATCATCCGCGCCGAGTTCCATGCCATGCCGCACAAATGAACGATCCGCCATCGCACTCAGAAAAATGATAGGGATATGTGCCGACCGCTCATCTTTACGCAGTTCCAACAGCGCGTTATAGCCATCCATGTTCGGCATCGAAATATCCGAGATAATGAGGTCGGGGTGATGCTGGCGCGCGCAATCAACACCAATCTGCCCATCACTTGCTTCTAAAACCTCAAAACCTTCAAGTTCTAGAAAATCAAGAATATTTTTGCGGAGATTAGGTTCATCTTCGATGACGAGTATACGAGCCATGAATCACCTTTTTCGGACTTCCCATAAAGTATGGGGGATAATTTCGTTACACTTTATTCAGTATAGGCACAAGGCACTCAAAGAGTCCGTTAAGAATCAATATTCTATGCGAATTTCAGGAATTATTAGTTTTTTCACAAGCCAATTGTGAAGCGGGTATTGAGGGAGAAATCATTCTATTTAATCGGCGGCTTTTCCTTCAAAGATTTGTTCGGCAGCGTCCATGAGTTCGACTCTACGGTCGAGCGGCATTTCTTTACTCAGTAGAAAACGTTCCAACAATTCAGGTTGGGTCAGACCTTCCGGACTGCCACCTAAGCGTGCGCGGATGGGCTGTTCGACTTGTTTGCGAATGGCTGCCATCTGGCTGACTCCAGCCCGTTTAAGCTCGTCACGGATGGTGGCTTCATTTAAGCGTGTCTCGGTTTCGGGTGCAAGCTGCACATTCAGACGCACCACTGCATCCGTTAGATCATGCTTTTTGATGAGCTTCAACACGTCATCAGTCGGATTTGCGGATCGACGCAAATCAGCCGTCAAGGTTACAAATGGGCGGGCGGGCAGTTGCTCGAAGTGCCAGTCGGCAGATCCGCGTGATAATTCCACCCAACAAAAACCTTTGGGGTCACCTTCTTCACCAAAGTCGATGCGCTCCATACTGCCGCTATAGACGACTGGTGGTAAACCATCTTGCCCCTTGGTCAAATTTTGATGCTTGTGGATATGCCCCAGAGCCACATAATCCCAGCGAGAGTCGGCTAGTGACGACAGCATTACCTGAATATCTCTGCCGAGCATGATGCCGCGTTCACTGCCGAACACCGCCCCGCTTACCGAAAAATGTGCGGTGAGAATACGTGGCATATCATATTGATCGGCCTGCTGAGCCATATCCTCTAAAATTTCGGTGAGTTGCTCTTGCAGGAGCGCGTCGGTTTGGGCGATGGTTAAGCCACCGGTACGGCTGTCTTCCAACAAACGTGAGCGAATCGGATAGGGTGCTGTGCCAATGACTACCGGGCCGCGTTTGGTTTCCACGGTGAATACTTCGTAATCGGCAGCGACACGCACATTGGGAACGCGCAAGGTGTCGTAAATTTCGATGCTGCTGGCCTTGAGCATGGTTGGCGGCAAATCGTGATTACCGACGAGCATAATCACGGGCGCGAGATCTGAAAGATCACGAACGCGGTGGGCAAATTCACGTTGATAGGTCGGATTGGGCGCACGGGTTTTGAAGGCATCACCAGCAAAAATCACCAGATCGACATCCCCTTGTCGTGCAAACTCAATCATCTCGTCGAGGCGATGCAGGAAATCGACCACGCGGCTGCTCAATCCGGTTTTGGGATCGGTCTTGCCGTAGTTTTCCATACCCACATGAATATCGGCGAAATGCAGCACACGAATAGGTTCTGTCATTTGATATTTTCCTTCGTTATCCGAAACCTACAGATTAAGCAAAATGCCCCGTCAAAGCCAGCACTAGCAGGACGAGTAATAATACTTCAACCGCGCCTAATATGAACACCAGCGCAAGACTACCACCCGTACCAGCATGTTCGAGCACGGCTTCAGAGGGTTTGGATGAATTATAGTACACTTGCACCGAACTACCCTGCGGATATCTATCGACGATGCCCTGCGCCCAACTTTCAGCACTCGTGCCAGCGACAACACTATAACTCAACTGCTTGCTCTGGTAACGCTTACCATCGGCTGTATATTCAAATTGAATTTTTGGTTCGTAAACCGTGTGATGCGTTCCATTCGAACTTGATGACCGGCGTGAATGAACATTGGACACCAAAATTTGTCCGGTGGTTGTCGGCCAACTATAACTGGCCTTCGCCCTACGCGACGAGCGAAGCATCGAAAAGATGAGCACGCCCAAAATGAGTATGAATGGGATGGTGGTGATGGCAACAATCGTACCGCCCAAATTTTCATCGCTGAACATCGACGTGCCTCCGCAGCAGGGTGGCACGGTTAAAGGTGTGCCAGATTTTCATCCTACACCTAATTTTCGCGCAGAAAAATGAGACCTCAGAAGCGAAAATGAATGAAGATGCGTCCGAAGTTTTTATCATCTTTTTCGACACGATGGTACAAGGCGCGGATGTGCTTCTGGTCGAGGAAGCGCAGCACCTTTTTCTTGAGCGCACCACTACCCTTGCCGGGAATAATCTCGACCAATTCGATTTTCTTCTCGACAGCTTCCTGTACGATGCGATTCAGTTCGACATCAATCTGACCGCCTTTGTTATAAATGTCGTGCAGGTCGAGCTTGAGCTTTGCCATAATTGCATCCTGAGGCTTTACTGAACAATGTCTGCATTTTACCATCATCCTATAAACGAATGCTCATGCCTATTAAAAGGATTTAGACTATGGAAAACCCCATCGCTACTTTACTTGAAACGCAGCCGATTGTCGTATTGGATGGGGCACTGGCAACCGAACTGGAACGACGCGGCTGTGATTTACGCGATACGTTGTGGTCGGCGAAAGTATTGATGGAGTCGCCAGAGATTATCCGGGCAGTTCATGCGGATTATTTCTCTGCGGGAGCGGAC
>JACDGI010000577.1 GCA_013821665.1 Anaerolineae bacterium | reverse complement strand
CGATTTCAGCAGGGGCATACCGGAGTAGCTCAGAGTAATGGACTTCTGGGTTGCAGGTGAAAGCAGACCCTTGATGAAATCCCATGCCAACTGAGGATCTTTAGCATTGGCGGTGACGCTGAAACCGTAAGTTCCCATGCCAGTCACTTTTTTGCCGCCGGGCATTGAAGGAATAACTTCGACATCCCATTCAAAGGGCTGTGGATCAAGGGCGCGTAGACTGGACATCGGGCCGGGAATAGTGAATTGCATAGCGCACTTACCGACGATGAAGCAATCGCCACCCGCATCAAAGTCAAAGGGCTGACCGATTGATTTCCACATATCAGTGTAAGCAGTTAGACCAGCAAGGGATTTTGGTGAGTTGAGCATGGCTGTCTTGCCGTCTTCGCTCAGGATTTGTCCGCCATAACCGACAATCCACGGGACGTAATTGGCCCACCACTTAGTAGCAGCACCATTTGCACCAGTCTGGTTGATACAGTAAGCACCAGTCTTCTCAAGAATGGTCTTGCATGAGGCAATAATCTCATCCCAAGTAGAGTCTTTAGTGGGCAGAGGCGCACCAGCTTTTTCAAACAAGGTCTTATTGTAATACATAGTCACTACGTCATATGACGAGGGGATCATGTATAGACCTTTGCCTTCAACCTTGCTCAGATCCAGCATATTTGAATAAACATCGCTGAGATCAAAGTTGGGATCGGCCTTGGCCAAAGGTTCCATGTCGATGGAAATGCCTCCTTTGGCAAAAGGCACTACGAACAAGTCGGCTGTAAAAATGACATCTGCCAAAGTGCCAGCTGCCGCCTGTGCTGCCAACACTGTTCCAAGATCACCGGTCAGGACTTCCATCTTGACGGGAATTTCTGGATGAATCTTAGCGAACTCCTCAATCATCTTGGCGTTCACGCCGTCGATGAATGAGCCTTGCAAAGTGGCAAAGCGTAATTCTTTCGGTGCATCCTGCGCAACTGCCACGCCTACACCCACCGTCAGAGCGATGAGCATCAAGGAAAGGACGAATTTTCGGATAAACATTGTTTTTTCTCCGTAACTAAAACATATCGTTATCTATATACGCTGCAAATATTCTGTTTTGATCAGATACTATCACCTCCCTTTCGATTAGCAGAATTTAGTCATGGCTATATCACGAACCGACAAACAATAACCAGACGATGGACAAGCGAACATGCTTCCATGCCGTAGGGTATTGTCAGGAATAAGCTCATCAAAGATAATAAGGATGAATTCGCTTGATGCGAATTTATTTTTTACATCACAATCCGAAACATGGTTCATAAAAACAGGTGACATCAATAACTTTCCAAAAATCGATTTTATCTATAGAATTCGTAATAAGATTTTCGAAATTGTAAATTCGAATTTCGAATTTGTCAACAAAACCAATAAATGAGGTTCCGTTATGATTTCAAAATCGTTCGTGCCGATTGAAGATAGTCGCCGCACATTGGCAGCCCAAGTTCAGGAACGCATTCGCGAAGCTATCCTGAAACAGACCCTAAAAGCGGGCGAACGTATTGACCAAAATAAATTAGCCGAACAGCTTCAGGTGAGTATGGCTCCCATTCGGGAAGCACTTAAAGGGCTAGAAGCCGAGGGCTTGGTGATGATTCAGCCACGACGCGGCGCGTTTGTGGTGGAAGTTTCCATTAGCGATATGGACAAATTGTATTTCACGCGTGGATTGATTGAAGGTGAAGCGATTTTTCATGCAGTACCCAATCTCACGGATGCTCATTTCGCCGAATTGCAAGAAATGATTGACGCGATGCGGCGGGCGACCAGCATCAATGACATAACGACCTATATTGGGCTGAACCATCAGTTCCATGTACATATTTACAGCGTGCTTGATAACCCGCATTTGATGCAGGTTATCCAAACACTTTGGGAGCGCAGTGAGCTTTACCGTTTTCGCTACATGTTCATGACGCGCGATACGGAAAGTATTCACCAAGAACACGATGGCATCCTGGAAGCGTGCCGTTTGCGTGACCAGAAATTGGCAAAAGAACGCGCACAGGAACATATTTACCTGACGCAGCGAGGTCTGCACGACCAATTTAACGGTAACGCATCAAAGGTCACACCACGGCACGAGCAATAAAAAAGTGCTACTCGTGTTGAAATATTTCTGACCGATCTAGCCAGTACCGCCTTTTACGCTCCATACCGAGCCAGTGGTATAGGTATTGCGTTCAGAGCTGAGAAACTCGACGACCTCAGCGACTTCTTCGGCATCCGAGTAACGGCCAACCGGTGTTCCCGGATTTGCTAAATGTTCGGCTGAGAAACGTGGCACAACCATTTCGGTCAAAGCACGCCCCGGTTCAACCCCATTCACAAACACCCCTTGTTTCGGATAAGCATTGCCCAGCGCATTCACAAAAGAAAATACAGCACCTTTGGAAACACCATAAGGCACGAGATTGGTCGCACCATGTCGCGCACCTGAGGTGATGCTGACGCAGCGTCCCCACCCCTGCTTTAACATATGTGGAATAGCAGCTTGATGGGCGTAATAAACACCATTTACGTTGATCTGAATGACTTTATTAAATTCGGCAGCAGTCTGCTCTAAAAATGGTTTTTCTTTTCCAAGAATACCCGCGCAGCAAATCAATATATCCAAGCGACCAAATATATCCATCGTTTGAGCAACCAAAGCGTGAACGGCACTTTCATCAGTGACATCGGTTTTGATGAAAATGGCCTTCTGACCGAGCGCTTCAATTTCCTTGACGATTGGATTGCCATCTTCAAGATCGGCGATGACAATATCACGACCTTCTTCGGCGATACGCAGGGCGCTTGCGCCTCCGATACCGCGTGCGCCACCGGTCACAATGGCAACACGGCGTTCTTTGGGTGCAGCAAAACGTAATTTCGGCATTTTGTTTTTATCCTTTAGCTTCGTTGTACCAGCGTTGTTTGTCCAGTTTCGGCTGCTGTATAAATGGCATCAATGACAGCAATCGTGTTCAGATTGTCCCGACCTGAAGTAATCGGTTCTTGACCAGTTTCGACACAATCCAGAAAGTGCTTTACTTCATGGACAAAAGAGGTTGCATAATCGGCGTTTGGCAGCTCCATCGAGGTCATCGCCTGACTGTAAGCCTCGACTTCAGTGCTATACATATGCCAACCGTTGATGTTGTTAATCATGCCCTTCGTGCCATAGAGAATTACCAATTCGTGGCTGGCGGTTGGAATAGGGTTTTGATAGGCAGCAAAGGTGAAAAAGGCTTCACCGATGGCACCATTTTCAAATTCCATTGCAATCGTAGCAATGTCTTCGCTATCCATGCCGGGATTCAAACCGGAAGTGGAATAAAGGGCAGTTACGCGACGTACTTCACCCAGAAAATAGCGCAGCAAATCAATTTTATGGATAGCAGTGGTACGAATGACACCGCCACCTGCCAATGCTTTTGAAAACAGCCAATGGCCTTTGGGATAAGCTCTACTTAAGAATTGATTACCATCAATGCGAGCGGCGATGACGCGACCAATCGCATCTTTATTTAGCCAATCGCGGATCAGTGCGTGTTCAGGTAAATAGCGCTGATTTTGAGCGACCATAAAGATTTTGCCAGCAGCAGAAGTCGCATCAACCATCTGGCGTGCTTCGTCGAAATTCATCGCCATTGGTTTTTCGAGCAGAATGTGTTTACCGGCTTTGGCAGCAGCTAATACGATTGGCGCGTGGAGAAAATGTGGCGCACAAATATCCACCGCATCAATGTTTGGATTGGCAATAATCTCCTGCCAATCGGTCACCACTTGAGGTTTGTTGTCCAATTTTGCAGAAAAATCTTGTGCCAACTGCGGATTGTTGTCGCAACACATGACAATCTCGGCACGTCCGGCAGCCGCTTGATAGCCCGGAAGATGGGCTTTTGCCATTAATCCGCATCCGATCAAACCGACATGAATTGTCATTATTTGTAGCCTTTGGTGGGAGGAACGGGGGCAGATGTGTAGGGGTTTTGAAGCATCTTTTCCTCAATAAAAGTGTTTTGTGATGCAAAAATTATTGTTCAAGCTGGCAGGTTCATATCAATAACATGGCGCTAGAGGGTTTGTCAATTAACCATTGAAGAAAGTGGATTCCATTGGAATGGCTGTTATTTGCTCACGAACAGAGATTTGTCTACACTTTGCAGTCAACGTGAGTTCAATAAAATATTATTTGAAGCACGATTAGCTTTTATCACAAAAGGACACTTAATGATTATTGACAGCCACTGCCACGCATGGACTCGTTGGCCTTACCAACCACCGGTTCCAGATGATGCAGAACGCGGAAAAATTGAGCAACTTATTAACGAAATGGATCTGAACGGCATCGACCAAGCGCTGGTAGTTTGTGCCCAAATCGACCATAACCCCGAAAATAATGCTTATATCGCCCAGCAAGTCGAGCGATTTCCAAGTCGATTAAACCAAGTGGTTGACCTCGATAGTGAGTGGTCAGAAATGTATCATCTAGCCGGGGCAGATGAACGGCTGAAGAAGATGATTGACCAATGGCCGATCAAAGGATTTACCCATTATCTTGAGCCGCATGATGACGGTGGATGGCTGTACAGCGACGAGGGGAAAAAGTTATTCCAAGTGGCGGCTGACCATAATTTGCTGGCGAGTATTAGCTGTTTACCACAGCAGCAACCAGCTATCCGTCGGGTGGCAGAACTATTTCCGTCGGTCAAGATATTGTGTCACCACATGGGCTGGGTAAAAGCCGATGAAGGTGAAGGTCATGCGGGACTTAAACAAGTTCTCGAATCGGCGAAGCTGCCCAACATTTACATCAAGCTATCAGGGTTTGCTTACGCGACAGGCATCAACTGGAATTTCCCCTATGCGGATACGCACGATATTGTGCGGGCGGAGTATGAGCATTTTGGGCCACAGCGGATGTGCTGGGGATCAGATTATCCGGTGGTGCGATTTTTCATGACGTATCGACAGTCATTGGAAGCCTTTCGTCACCATTGTTCGTTTGTGCCTGAAGCCGACAAAGAATGGATTCTGGGACGGACGCTAGCAGGTATTCTCAACATTGATGGTCAATAGATACAGGGGAAATTAAGTAGAAACTCTCATTACAGCGCCGAGAAAAATGTCTATGCTAAAGATGTTCATAATTTACCGTGATTGCTAGTTAATGTCGTTCATGCAGAACTCGTTAAAATGGGAGTTACTAGACAACCATCAAACGGAGAAGCGACATGAACGACAGCTATATTGTAACCA